>DJKK01000138.1 GCA_002434595.1 Alphaproteobacteria bacterium UBA6544
CCCATAACGGCCTCCTTGCCTCAACGTTAGGGAAGAAAGCGTCTGCAAATTTAGAGGCTATTAAGAATGGTTCTTTCGTTTCTTCATTCTGGATCACTTCTTTCGTTATGCGATCCACCTCAACGAATGATACAAAGTTTCGCGACCACCTCTGTTTACAAGCTCCCATTTTTAGCACCTAGATTTAGCTCGGCTTAAAGACGTAGAGCCCCAGCACTCCGGGGTAAGATACCTTTGACATCAAAGATGACTGATCGAGGTTTTCCATACGCGTTGGCGATAACTTCGTGAACAAATTCATCATGGGCCACCGCCACAATCATGGCATCATATGCTAGAGATTGTGGAGTGTTTGTCATTTCAATCCCGTACTCGGTTTTGGCGTCATCTGGATTAACCCAAGGGTCGTAAACATCAACTTGGATACCATAGCTTTCAAGCTCCTTGATGATGTCAGTAACACGTGTGTTCCGTAAATCAGGACAGTTTTCCTTAAAGGTGAGCCCCATTACCAAGACCCGCGCACCTTTAATCGGAATATCATGTTCTATCATCCCGCGAACAGTACGGCTAACGACATATTCCCCCATGCCGTCATTGATACGACGCCCAGCAAGGACTACCTCAGGGTGATAGCCAACTGATTCAGCTTTTTGCGTTAGGTAGTATGGGTCTACCCCGATACAGTGCCCACCAACCAACCCTGGGCGAAAGGGAAGGAAGTTCCATTTTGTGCCAGCTGCATCAAGAACATCGTGAGTGTCGATACCTAGTTTATTGAAAATTAACGCGAGCTCGTTCACTAGCGCAATATTCACATCGCGCTGGGTGTTCTCAATGACCTTCGCAGCTTCCGCCACACGGATGGATGGTGCCTTATGTGTGCCAGCCGTGATGATTGAGCCGTAGAGCGCATCAACTTTATCTGCGGTTTCAGGCGTAGATCCGGAGGTAACCTTCACAATCTTCGGCAACCGATGAACTTTATCCGCCGGATTGATGCGTTCCGGTGAATAACCAGCGTAAAAATCTTTATTAAAAGTTAGACCCGAGATTTTTTCCAATACCGGTACACAATCTTCTTCGGTTGCCCCAGGGTAAACCGTAGATTCGTAGATCACGATATCGCCGCGTTTCAATACCTTACCAATTGTTTCCGACGCTTTGAGAAGCGGTGTCAGATCGGGGCGTTTGTACGCGTCAATGGGAGTTGGAACCGTAACGATAAAAATAGTGCAGTCGGCTAAGTCAGCTAGTTGATCCGTAAACGAAAGATGCGCGGCTTCAGCCAGTTCCTCTGCATTAACTTCCAGCGTGTTGTCCTCACCGGAACGAAGCTCAGCTATACGGGTCGTATTAATATCAAAGCCTACGACTTTGCGCTGCTTTCCAAATTCGACAGCCAAAGGAAGGCCGACATAACCCAAACCGATTACGGCAATGCGCGCGTTGCTCACTGAGCTCATATTGAATCTCCTAATCGAAATATAGCTTTATATTACTTTGAATAATAATCACGGAACCACAAAACAAAGTCCCGGATACCATCTTTAATATCGGTCTGGGGTTTGTAACCTGTCAGACTTTGTAAAAGGTCGGCATTCGCCCAAGTCGCAGGCACATCTCCCATCTGCATAGGCATGTAGTTACGGATTGCCTTTTGACCAAGTTCATCCTCGATTGCTTCCACAAAATCAAGCAGCCGCACTTTGTCAGAATTGCCGATGTTGACAATACGGTAGGGAGCCACTGGAGACAGGCTGTCGCCCTCGGGCACTTCACGGTTATCAGGGCGGACTGGAGGCTTATCGATCAACAGACGGATTCCGCGGACCAGATCGGTGACATAGGTAAAGTCACGGTACATGTCGCCGTGGTTGTAGATATCAATGGGGCGCCCATCTAAGATCGCGTCAACGAATTTGAAAAGCGCCAGGTCCGGGCGCCCGTAGGGACCGTAAACGGTGAAGAAGCGGAACATCGTCGTTGGCAGATCCCAAAGGTGCGCATAGGAATGCGCCATGGATTCGTTCGCCTTCTTCGTAGCTGCATAAAAGGTAAGAGCGGTATCCGCTTTCTCCGTTTCTATGAAAGGCATTTCCTCGTTCGCCCCATAAACGGAGGACGTCGAAGCCATGAGAAGATGCTCAACTTTAAGTCGTCTCGCGGCTTCCATGACATTGAATGTACCGATGATATTGCTATCAACATAAGCTCGAGGGTTTTCAAGTGAGTAGCGCACGCCAGCTTGGGCTGCGAGATGAACGATAACGTCTGGCGCAAACTCATCAGTCACCTGCGCAATCAATGCCTCGTCTTCTAACATCCCCTCAGTCATCGTGAAGTTCTGGTTCTGCAGAAGCATTTGATGACGCCGCTGTTTCAGCGCTACATCATAATAATCCGTCATACCATCAAACCCATGCACCCTGAATCCTTCTGAAAGGAGTAGCTGAGCAAGGTGAAATCCGATAAATCCAGCGGAGCCGGTAACTAAAACTTTTTTCACAGAAACTTACCTTGTGTAGAGGGGACGAAGAATTTTTTCGAAAACATTAACCTGAAACTTTTTATGTATTTACCAGGGCTCTCAAATAGCTGCCATAATCATTTTTCAGAAATAGCCTTGCGCGATCTTGCAGCACATCGACGTTGATCCACCCTTGATTGTATGCAATTTCATCTGGGCTTCCAGTCTGCAACCCTTGCCGGGTCTCGAGAGTCCGGACAAAATTCCCCGCATCCAGCAAGCTTCCGTGTGTTCCGGTGTCCAGCCATGCATACCCACGTCCCATGCGCTGAACGCTCAGCGATCCATCATGCAAATATGTCTCAAGTAACGTCGTGATTTCCAATTCTCCCCGTGCTGATGGCTTAACGGTCTTTGAGCGCTCCGAGGCAGTGTGATCTAGAAAATACAGCCCCGTGACCGCATAGTTTGACGGTGGCACTTCTGGCTTTTCAATAATCTGCCGCGCTTGGCCATTCTCGTCAAAATCCACAACACCATAGCGTTCAGGGTCTGACACGCGGTAGCCGAAGACGGTGCCACCAGTTTTTTGGGTATCGGCTTGGGCGAGGATCTCGGGCAGGCCATGGCCAAAGAATATGTTGTCCCCAAGGACCATCGCGGACGGCGCGCCGTCGAGGAATTCTTCCGCCAAAATGTAAGCTTGAGCCAGCCCGTCAGGGCTGGGCTGCGTCACGTAGCTCAGCGAAATGCCCCACTGGCTCCCATCCCCAAGCGCGCGTTTAAACTGGTCGGCATCTTGGGGCGTAGTAATAATCAGGATCTCGCGTATGCCACCCAGCATCAACACGCTTAGCGGATAGTAAATCATTGGCTTGTCATAGATCGGTAGCAGCTGTTTCGACACGGCGATCGTGATCGGATAAAGCCGCGTGCCGGAGCCGCCGGCGAGAATGATGCCTTTGCGTTTGGGCGTCTGGGTCATGGGAAATCAGTCCTTGGGAAAATCAAGTTGGGTCAAAATATGGGTGAGGCTCTCGCGCCAATCAGGGCGGGAAATGCCAAAGGCCGCCTCGGTCATTGTGCAATCCAGCCGCGAGTTCAGCGGGCGTTCTGCAGGGGTAGGGTAGTCGGACGACGGGATATTAGTGACAGCGCAGGGGATTTTGGCGGCGTCGAAAATCGCGCGGGCGAAATCCGCCCAGCTCGTGTCGGGCGCGCCTGAGAAATGGTAGATGCCGGATTTTTCGGGCTCTGACGCGAGGGTTTTGGCGATTGCAACGCAGGCACGTGCAATCTCTGCGGCGCCGGTGGGGCCGCCGATCTGGTCGGCGACGATGGTTAATGCATCACGTTCCGCCCCAATGCGCAGCATGGTTTTGACAAAGTTATTGCCATGGCCCGACACGACCCAAGAGGTGCGCAATACAGCGTAGCGCCCGCCCGTCGTTACAATTGCGACCTCTCCGTCACGCTTGGTGCGGCCGTAAACGCTTTGCGGATCAGTCGGGTCGACAGGTGTCCAAGGCGTGTCGCCCGCGCCTGAAAACACGTAATCGGTCGAGATAGAGACGAAAGGGATGTCGCGCGCCGCGCAGGCGCGGGCCATGGCGGCGGGGGCATCGGCGTTGATGATCTGCGCCGTTTCCAAATCGCTTTCAGCCTTATCCACGGCGGTATAGGCGGCTGCATTGATAACGGCGTCAGGTGCATGGGCATTGATCGCAGCGGCGCAGGCGGCGGGCTCGGTTAAGTCCGCATCGGCGCGGGCGAGGGCCGTGATCTGGACGTCATCGCCGTCCAGCGCGCGTAGTTCCGTGGCGACCTGACCGCTGTGACCGAAGACGAGGATCTTCATGCCTTACCCAACCGCTCGCCAACGCCCTGGCGCGTTTGCAGCGCGCGCCACCAGTTCTTATTTTCAAAGTACCAATCCACGGTGCGGGCCAGTCCTTCTTCGACCGTAACCGAGGGCCGCCAGCCAAGCTCTGTCCGGATACGTGTCGGATCAATTGCATAGCGTTGGTCGTGGCCCGGGCGGTCGGCGACGAAAGTGATCAGATCGGCATGAGGTGCGCCTTCTGGGTGGCGTTCGTCCAGCAGTGCGCAGATCATTTTGACCAGCTCAAGATTGCTGACCTCGTTCTCGCCGCCGATGTTATAGCTGCGGCCCAATGTGCCTTTGGTCAGCACGGTCAGCAGCGCATCGGCGTGGTCTTCGACAAACAGCCAATCGCGCACATTTGCGCCATCGCCATAGACTGGAATGGGCTCTCGGGCGAGCGCTTTGAGGATGACCACAGGCACCAGTTTTTCGGGGAAGTGGTAGGGCCCGTAATTATTGCTGCAATTTGTAAGCACTATTGGCAGGCCATAGGTCTCGCCCCAAGCGCGCACCAGATGATCACTAGCGGCTTTCGAGGCGGAGTAGGGGCTGCGTGGGTCATAAGGCGTATCTTCGGTGAACTGCCCCGTGGGCCCAAGGGAGCCATAGACCTCATCAGTCGAGATATGGTGAAAGCGGAAGCCGTCAAGCTTGCCCGCCCCTTGCCAATAGGCGCGCGCGGCTTCCAGCAGCGTATATGTGCCGGTGACATTGGTCTGAATAAACGCCCCCGGCCCGTCGATGGAACGGTCCACATGGCTCTCGGCCGCGAGATGCATCACCGCGTCGGGCTTATGTGTTTCGAAGATCCTATCCAACGCCTCCCGATCACAAATATCCGCCTGCTCGAACGCATAAAGCGGGCTGTCCTCCACGCGCGCCACATTCTCAAGGCACGCCGCATAGGTCAGCACATCAAGGTTCACCACACTGTGCCCCTGCTCAATGGCCAATCGCACCACTGCCGAGCCGATAAACCCCGCGCCGCCTGTCACTAATAGCTTCATCTATACACCCTCAAAAGTGAATGGACTTTTAAGATCAGCCAAAGAAGGCGCGTTTGCGTCCTTCTCCGACAAAACCGGCGTCATGTCACCCAAACCCCAGTCAATTCCGACCTGAGGATCATCCCAAGCGACGGCCCCCTCGGTCTCCTGCGCATAATAATCCGAACATTTGTAGATAATTTCAGTCTCTGGCGCGCGCGTAACAAACCCATGCGCGAAGCCCGCCGGTACCAGCAATTGTTTGCCGTTCTCAAAGCTCAGCTCGACCCCGAACCACTGCCCATAGGTCGGCGACCCTTTGCGGATATCAACCGCCACGTCAAAAAGCGCACCGCGCCCGCAGCGCACCAGCTTATCCTGTGCATGGGGCGGTGCCTGGAAATGTAGCCCGCGAATGGTGCCTTGGGTCATTGATAGGGAGTGATTGTCTTGCACGAATCCTGTGGTGATACCGTGCTCGGCGAGGGCCTCGGCACTGTAGCTTTCAGAGAAGAAACCACGGTGATCGCCAAAGCGCACGGGGGTGATGACGACGACGCCTGGGAGCGGGGTTTGTTCTACTGAAACAGACACTACGTATTCCTTATAACTTCAATTATGTAACGTTTATATACTGAAAATCTTATATCCCCATTCATCACCTGTAGAATTAAAAATCAACCAGCGATATTATATTGGGCCCATTTTTAAGATGGTGGATTCACAAACGAAGTGCAAATTCTGTACGAATACAGAGAGTTGCATGGAGTATGAAGAATGGGAACCCACTACTGTCACCTGAAGCTGGACGAACG
>DJKK01000124.1:0-19852 GCA_002434595.1 Alphaproteobacteria bacterium UBA6544
TCCGCGCTACGCTCATAGTCGATGATTGCGGCTTCATATTCGCGGCTGTCGTTGTAGAGATTGCCTCGGCTTAGGTAGATGTCCGCGTCGTCTGGCGCGAGTTCAAGCGCGCGTCCGTACGCGACGAGCGCATCGTCGGTCCGCCCTATGCGCCGCAGCAGATTACCAAGTGCTGCGACTGGCGCACTCCAATCGGGTGCAGCCGCCGCGCATTCCGCAAAGAGCGTCAAGGCTGCGGGCACATCGTCTTTCGCGGCGCGCTCTGCTTTTTCGAACAACGCTTCTGCTGTGGGATTAGCGTTCATAAGATCGGATAGATACCCGGATTCATCTGCCTCCAGATTACGCAAAATGTGATGCGTTTCGCCAATCTATTCGATAAAGTTTACCGCTCGCCGACCTGTTTGTGTCGGCCGGAATTTATTTAAGGGCACAGACAAATGACGAATGTCGCCATCCTTTCGGGAACAGCGGAATCGGTTGAGGAAATCGTCCGCAAACTTGCGGAAGATGCCCGTGTTGCAAGCCATGTGCTTGGCGTGTCGGGCCCAAGTGCCCGTGACGAAGCGCTGCAAATCGGTGCCGCGGAAATTCGCCGGTGTACGGCCGACATCCTCGCTGCCAATGAGAAGGATATGGCGTTTGGAAGAGAGAAGGGCCTTTCGGCCGCGATGCTCGACCGGCTCTTGCTGACCGAAGAACGTATCGAGGCGATGGCCGTCAGTCTGGAGACAGTATCGGCCTTGCCGGATCCGCTCGGCCGGACGATCGATGAGCGCGAACGGCCCAATGGTCTGCAGATTGCGCGCGTCAGCGTTCCGCTCGGCGTGATCGGCATCATATATGAATCGCGCCCGAATGTGACGGCCGATGCTGGCGCGCTGTGCCTGAAATCGGGAAATGCCACAATTCTTCGTGGCGGTTCGGAAAGCCTCCATTCCTCGGCGGCCATTGCGGCTTGTTTGCAGGAAGGCTTGCGTGCTGCCGGACTTCCCGCAACTGCCGTGCAGACGATACCGACTCGTGACCGATCCGCGGTTGGTGCGATGCTCCGTACGTCGGATCTCATCGACTTTATCGTACCGCGCGGCGGCCGCTCCTTGATCGAACGGGTCATGGAGGAATCGCGCATTCCCGTCATCGCGCATTTGGATGGAAATTGTCATATATATCTCCATGCGGGCGCGGACCCGGAGATGGCCCGCGAGATCGTCCTCAATGCCAAGATGCGGCGTACGGGCATTTGTGGAGCCGCGGAGTCGTTGGTTGTCGACCGAGACGTCGCCGACAGCATCCTGCCCATAGTCGTGGATGACCTTACGAAGGCGGGTTGCGAGGTGCGCGGCGATGCTGAAGCTCTCGCTGCGGATGCTCGTATCGTGCCGGCGGAGGAGGATGATTGGGACGCGGAGTATCTTGATAAGATCATTTCGGTACGTGTCGTCGGCAACCCCCAAGAAGCCGTGGAGCACGTCAACCGGTATGGCTCGCATCACACTGACGCCATTGTGACGGAGGACGCTACGGTTGCTGAGCATTTTCTTGCCAATGTCGACAGCGCCATCGTGCTGCACAACGCATCGACCCAGTTCGCCGACGGCGGGGAATTCGGCATGGGTGCCGAAATCGGCATTTCGACAGGGAAACTGCATGCGCGTGGTCCGGTTGGTGCGGAGCAACTAACGAGCTACAAATACGTCGTGCGTGGCAGCGGCCAGTGTCGGCCGTGATGGACGGAAGCGCCCTCTCAGTATAAGTCGTTTTCTCATGATTGGTACCGATAGAAGGAAACGCGCGATCGGCCTTTTGGGTGGGTCGTTCAATCCGGCCCACGAGGGGCATCGGATGATCAGTCTGATTGCGCTGAAGCGACTAGGTCTCGACGAAGTATGGTGGTTGGTCTCGCCGCAGAATCCCTTGAAACCGGTTGCGGGGATGGCACCCTTTGCCGAGCGTTTGGCGAACGCTAGGGCAGTCGCGGGACATCGTCGTATAAAGGTCAGCGATATCGAAGCGCGGTTGGGGACCCATTTCACAAGGGACACACTGAAGCGCCTCACGCTGCGACGGCGTCAGCACGATTTTGTATGGTTGATGGGTGCGGACAATCTGGTACAGTTCCCAAAATGGGAAGGATGGCAAGAAATCTTTAACACCGTTCCCATTGCAGTTTTTGACCGCCCCTCCTATTCTTTCAAGGCACTGGCCGGTGTTGCCGCAACCCGGTTTGCGGGGTCCCGCATTCCGGAACGGAACGCTTCAGGATTGTCGCGAAGAAGGGCACCATCCTGGGTATTTCTGCATAGCCGGTTGAATCCAGTCTCGGCGACGGAAATTCGCGCCCGGGACAATGGTGAGAAGTAGGGCAGACCGACGAAAGGTCATTGAATGAAACGGATCTCGAGGAACGTATCATAGCTACGCACACTCAGAGCCCGCCCGCGCCCAAACAGCTACTCGAACTGATCGTGCAGTCGCTCGATGATGACAAGGCTATCGATATCGTCGATATCGACTTGGCCGGTAAGAGCACGATTGCCGACGCCATGGTCGTGGCGAGTGGCGCCAGTGTCCGTCAGGTTGGGGCGATGGCGGAACACCTGCGCGAGCGGCTGAAGGCGACTGGTGTTAAGGGCGTTTCCATCGAAGGCGCTAAGAATTGCGATTGGGTCCTGATCGATGCCGGTGACATCATCGTGCATCTCTTTCGGCCGGAAGTTCGGGATTTTTACAATATCGAGAAGTTGTGGTCCGAAGCGCTGCCCGAACCTTGCGATCTCAACGCGGCGCAAAGCTGAAAGGCCGGCAACGTGCGCATTCGCCTCATCGCCGTCGGCCGGATGCGGCGCGGTGTCGAGCGCGATCTTTACGAAAATTATCGCCAGCGACTCCGTTGGGAGGTCGATCTGCGGGAAATCGACGATCGGAAGACAGGCGGCAGTAAGGAGCGTGAGGGTGAGGCAATTCTGGCGGCTGTACCCGATGGGTCCGTCCTCTTGGCGCTCGATGAACGCGGCCGCGACATGTCCAGCGGCGCGTTGGCGAAGAAAATCGGCACCTGGCGGGATACCGGTATAAGCGACCTTGCCTTCGCAATCGGCGGCGCGGACGGTCTGTCCGATCGGGTTCGCCAGGAAGCTGATCTGCTGCTTGCGTTCGGGAGTGCTACCTGGCCGCATCTCTTGGTGCGCGGCATGTTAACGGAGCAACTCTACAGGTCGCAGCAGATCCTTGCCGGATACCCGTATCATCGCGCATGAAACCGGTTGTTTGCAGGCTACAGGAGTTCACCTAGAATGGCATCGTCATGACAGATTATGAAACACCAAAGCCTGTCGTTCTCTGTATCCTGGACGGTTGGGGTGACGGGCCCGATACATCGACCAATGCGATTGCGCGGGCGGAAACGCCGAACTGGGACGCCATGTTGGCATCTAATCCGAGAGCGCGACTGGATGCGTCTGAACATCACGTCGGTTTGCCCGATGGTCAGATGGGAAATTCAGAGGTCGGACACATGAATCTCGGCGCGGGTCGGATCGTGCTGCAGGATCTGCCACGCATCGACGCCGCCATAGATGACGGTTCTCTCGCGAATCATGACGGTCTGATCGCCTTTATCGATAAGCTCAAGTCAAGCGGCGGTACGGCGCATATCGCGGGGTTGATGTCGCCGGGCGGTGTCCATTCCCATCAAGATCAAATTGTCGCGTTGGCGCGCTACCTGACTGCGTCCGGCGTGCCCATCGCCGTGCATGCCTTCCTCGACGGACGCGATACGCCGCCGACATCCGCAACGGAGTATCTCGAGGCTTTTATTGCCGCCTCCGAGGGCGCGCCTATTGCGACGATCTGCGGGCGCTATTTTGCGATGGATCGCGACAAACGCTGGGACCGGGTCGAGCGTGCCTACCGGCTCTTGGTTGATGCCGATGGTGTGCGCGCGGACGATCCGGTAGAAGCGGTCCGAGCGGCTTATGAGGCTGATGTTACCGACGAGTTCGTCGAGCCGACCGTCATAAATGGGTATGCTGGAATGCGCGACGGTGACGGGTTGTTGATGGCGAATTTCCGTGCCGATCGCGCCCGCGAAATTCTGTCGGCATTGCTTGTCTCCGACTTTGACGGCTTTGATCGGGGGGCGGGTGTCAAGTTTGCGGGGACCCTTGGGCTGATAGAGTACTCCGAGGCCCTCAATCCGGTGATTCCGCCCCTCTTCCCTTCACTCGATCTTAAGCGGGTGTTCGGTGAACTGCTGGCCGATAATAAACACCATCAGCTCCGTATCGCCGAAACCGAGAAATATGCTCACGTCACTTTCTTCTTTAACGGCGGCAGAGAGCAGGTTTTCGAAGGCGAGGAGCGCATCCTTGTGCCGTCTCCCGACGTCGCGACTTATGATCTGCAACCCGAGATGTCCGCAGACGAGGTTACCGACAAGCTGATTGAAGAAATTGGCACGGGCCGCTTTGACTTCATCCTGGTGAACTACGCCAATACGGATATGGTCGGACACACCGGTAATTTTGCAGCCGCGGTCCGCGCCGTCGAGGCCGTCGATCATTGCCTCGGTCGCCTTCGTGACGCGGTGCTTGGCGCCGGCGGCGCATTACTGGTGACCGCCGATCATGGGAACGCCGAGATGATGACGGACCCACAGACCGGGGGACCGCATACGGCCCATACTCTTAACCGTGTTTCTTTAGTGCTGATCGGATGCGACCAACGCGTCGAGAGTTTGATCGATGGTCGTCTTGCCGATGTCGCGCCGACGTTGCTCGATCTCATGTCGTTGCCGCAGCCGGCGGAAATGACGGGGCGGTCACTCTTGGCGGAAGCGGGCGCGCGACGTGCCGCTGGTTAGTCGAACCGCATTCTGCATTGTCGCGATCGCGGTTGGGGTTGGCCTGTCTCCCGTCTCCATTGGTTGGACACAGGACAGGCAGGACTTGGATCGCCTCGAAAAAGAGATTGAGGAAAACCGACGGCAACGCGAGAAGCTGGACCAGGATCGTCGAAACCTGGAGCAAGGTTTTTCCGCACTCCGCCGCAATTTGATCCGTGCGGCCCGGATGGCACAGGAGCAGGAATCTGATTTAAGCCGGCTTGAATCCAAACTGCCTGAATTGGAGGCCGTGGCCGCGGCGCGCAATGAAGCGTTGAACGCGCGCCGAAGACAAATGACAGGGACGCTTGCAGCACTTGAGCGACTATCGCGGAATCCGCCACACGCGTTGATGTTGTCGGATGCCGAGCCGCTGAAGATCGTGCGCAGCGCCATGCTTCTGCGCTCTGCATTACCGCATTTGCGTTCTCAGGCACTGGCCCTGAAAGGGGATTTGACGGATATCGAAACCGTCCGCCGTGAACTTGAGATGCGTCGCGCCGAGATAAAAATCGCAACCCGCGGTTTGGAAATCGAGCGCGGCCGGTTAAACGCTCTTATCTTGCACAAGGCCGCGGAGCGGCGCCGCATGATGACTGAAACACGCCAAGTGGATGACCGCTTCAGTGATCTGACGAAGCGCGCGAGCAACTTGCGCGAATTGTTTGCTGACCTGCGCGCGAAGACGGTCCGGTCCACCCCGAAACCTGCAGAACGGCCAAGCAGAACGGCGGTCACCACTGCCGCTCCGGACGTCGGACGGATGACGCAGCCGGCACGTGGGGTGATCGTCGAGAGATTCGGAAAGGACACGGGTAGTGGCAGCATTGCCAGAGGTGCGACCTTTAAGACACGCCGGAGGGCGCAGGTCGTCGCACCGTTTGATGGCACTGTCGTCTTCTCAGGACCGTTTAAAGGCTATGGCCAAATCTTGATCATCCAGCATGGCGGCGCCTATCATACATTGCTCGCGGGTATGCGGCGGGTCGATGCTACCCTAGGTCAGCGGCTATTGGCCGGCGAACCGGTCGGTGTTATGGGAGTACAGGAAGCCGGTATGCGTCTCTATGTTGAGGTGCGCCGCAAGGGTCAACCCGTCAACCCGCTTCCCTGGTTTACGGCGGCAAGAGACAAGGTGCATGGATAATGCGGAATTCTTTGAAGGCCCTACTGGCGATTCTCTGCGCCGTCGTGTTTATGGCCGGTCCCGGGACGGGTGTCGCAAAGGAGCAGGATCGATCGCAGACATATAGGCTGCTCGAACTCTTCGGCGACGTGTTCGAGCGGGTCCGCGCCGACTATGTCGAAGAGGTTTCGGACGAAGAACTTATCGAAGCGGCGGTTCGCGGCATGCTGACCAACCTTGACCCTCATTCAGCGTTCCTGAATCGCAAGAACTTCAGCGATATGCAGGTTCAGACGAAAGGCGAATTCGGAGGCCTCGGCATCGAGGTAACAATGGAAGCGGGTTATGTGAAAGTGGTCTCGCCGATCGACGATACTCCCGCTTTCCGCGCTGGCCTCAAAGCGGGCGACCTTATCACTCATCTCGACGGGGAAAACGCTCAGGGTCTAAGTCTTAGCCAGGCAGTCGAGAAGATGCGTGGCCCGGTGAATAGCGACATCAAGCTTACCATTCGTCGCGGAAACGAGAGTTTCGACGTGTCGATTACCCGGGACAAGATCAGAATCCGATCCGTGCGCAGCAGGACCGAGGGGAATGTAGGTTACCTGCGGATCACAAGTTTTAGCGAGCAAACCGAGGGTGGGCTCAAGAGTGCGGTCGGCAAGTTCAAGACGGAACTCGGCGACAAGCTCTCAGGATTTGTGCTCGATCTGCGTAATAACCCGGGCGGTCTTTTAGACCAGGCCGTATTGGTCACGGACGCATTCTTGGAAGAAGGCGAGATTGTTTCCACACGAGGGCGCTTACAGGAAAATTCGCAGCGGTTCCATGCGTCACCGGGCGATATTGCCGAAGGCCTGCCGATCGTGGTGCTTATCAATGGCGGTTCTGCGTCGGCGTCCGAGATCGTTGCCGGGGCGCTACAGGACCATAGGCGCGCGGTCGTTCTTGGGAAGCAATCGTTTGGCAAAGGTTCCGTGCAGACCATCATTCCGTTAGGGCGGAACGGCGCGATCAAACTCACGACTCAGCGCTACTACACACCGTCGGGTATCTCGATCCAGGCGCGCGGAATTTCGCCCGATATCGAGGTGTCACAGGCCAAAATTGAGCTTGTCGCTGCGGCTTCGCGCCGACAACGCCATGAAGCGGACTTGCGTGGTGCACTCCGCAACGATCAGTCAAAGGCCGACAACAAGGACAAGGGTGAAGGCATCAATAAGAATGACGATGGCGAAGCTGGTGAAAGTGAGGCGAAGACGACGTCGGCTGCACCGCAACGCGTCGACTATCAGTTGGCCCGTGCCCTGGATTTGCTGCGCGGCCTCGCGCTGTATCGCAATCGTATAGTCAACTAGGGACGGCGAACCCTGAAGCTACCATTTATAAAGCAACGCGACGAACGTCCCGTCCTCGATGATTTTTACGACGACGAGGCGGATGCGTACCTGCGGCCGCGTGAAGGTAGTTTAAATCTACCTTGGGTTCTTCTGTTCGGAGGATGGGGCGCCGCTGTCGCCCTGATTGGGGGGATCGTCGGATATCTTTGGCTCGCCGCCGATAGTATCGAAGCGGAGTTGAAAGAGCAGCGCCCGCAGGTCACGATCAAGGTCAAGCCCATACGACGCAATGTCGAGCGTGCGGCCGCGCCGCGGCGCGAAGAGAAGTCTGTGGCGCAGGATAATCAACCTGCGGGTGGAGGCGCTGCCACCGCCCAAGGTGGCGGTGAAGGTAGCGGCGACGAACTGAAGGCCAGTTTGTCGCACTCGCTCGGTAAGCCGAAAGACGCGAAGAGAGAGACTAAGGAAACAGCGGCCGCGCAACCGGCTCAGATTGAGCAATCAGAGAATGAAGTCGGAGCCCCGGCGGTCGGAGCGGAACTGCACCCACACCCGGATCTAAAGTTGATCGAGGAGACGGAAGAAGGCCCGTTGCCGATGATCGACGAGGAGGGCCGACAACCGTGGCGCGTTTACAGCCGTCCTTTCAATCGGAAGGATGCGCGGGCGCGCATTGCCGTAGTCATTTCCCATCTCGGGTTGTCGCCAACCCAGTCACAGGATGCTATTACCAAGCTGCCGTCGGAGATCACCCTCGCTTTCGCGCCCTATGCCCGGAATCTCGACGATTGGGTTCAGCAGGCGCGGGATAACGGACACGAAGTCCTGATAGGACTGCCTATGGAACCCAGCGAATATCCTCGAAACGATCCCGGTCCGAACGCATTGATGCTGGCAAATTCGCAGCAGGAAAATATCAAGCGGCTGAATTGGGTATTGGGTCGTGCTACCGGCTATGTCGGCGTGTTCAATTTCATGGGTTCCCGCTTTACCGCGGAAAAACCGGCGCTGAAACCGATCATGCAGCAGCTCAAGGATCGCGGGTTGATGATATTGGATACACGGGTGAGCCCCTTCTCGACATTGGCATCGGCCGCGCAGGAGGTCGGAATCCCCTATACCGCGGTTGATATCATGCCCGATACGGAGCCAAACCGAGGTGCGATCGACCGTCAGCTCGAGAAGCTACTCGAACTGGCAACGGCGGGGAAGCGCGCGGTTGCCGTGGTCCGGCCGTTGCCGATAACGATGCTTCGGCTCACTCGCTGGATAAGCCGGTTGGACCCGGGAAAGGTGGTTCTCGCACCCCTCTCGGCAATGGCGGGCCGACTCAAGGCGTCTCCGAAATTTTAATGCAATGAAGGAAGATTCCCGTCCATTCCGTCCTTGCGTCGGCATTGTTTTGTTGAATTCCCGAGGGCAAGTCTTCGTCGGCGCACGGAATGATATTTCGGGCGACCACTGGCAAATGCCGCAAGGCGGTATTGATATCGGGGAACTTCCCCGCGATGCGGCGTTCCGCGAAATGGAAGAGGAAATTGGCACACGTAACGCTGAAGTACTCGCCGAACTTCCCGATTGGATTTATTACCGCTTACCGCCCGAGCTCTCCCGCACGGCTTGGAAAGGACGCTACCAGGGGCAGAAGCAACGCTGGTTCGCGTTCAAGTTCTTAGGCAAAGACTTGGAAATCAATATTCAGACCGAGCATCCGGAATTTAAGGCTTGGAAATGGAGTGAATTCGAGGACTTGCCAAGCGGCACGATTGAATTCAAACGGGCCGCCTACGCCGAAATCCAGGATGGGTTTCGGGAAGTGGTCGAAGGAATAAAGCATAAAGCCCTTTGACTCTTAGGATGATTTCCCACTACCTTCGTCAGGTGTGCAACCCTGATTGAGCTTGGAAGAGGCTTGGTCAGGTATTTTTATTTGGAGCGCGTGGGCCTCAGAAGCAGGCCCTGCGTGGATGAGGTTGCTGGGTTGATTGCAGAAGGCACATCGACTCCGGTTGTTACGGCCGGCAGTGTCGTCCTTTCGGCGACACGCACGCCCGCGAGCGGTAGCTTTGTGGCGCGGTCAGCTGCGCGCGCTGTGGAACCGACTGCTTCCGCGACTGAAATTGGTTTAACAGATCTCAAAAGCTTTAATTCACTCGAAGCGCTGACCACGCGGCTAAGCGCAGAGAATGTCGCTGTTTTACAAGGCTTGGCGACAGAAGGTTTCAACGAATCTGCCCCGGTTGATACGAAAGACCCCATCAGTCCTGATCGGCCGCTGAACGCACCGCTTGATCCGGGCGATGTGGCCGGCAGTCGAAACGCAACCAAGCGCGTCATGGCCAAGGCGGCAGGCAAAAAAGAGGATGCGAAAGAGGGGGCGGTCGATAAGGCCTCCGCTTCGGGAGCCAAACTCGTTGTGGATGACAAGGAGGAAGGGCCCAACGGATTGACAGAAGAAGAGCGTCAGAAGGTCGAGGAATTGAAACGCCGTGACGCCGAGGTGCGTGCCCATGAACAGGCGCATGCTGCTGTGGGCGGCGCTCATGCCGGTGCACCGCGGTTCCGTTTTGTTCGCGGGCCAGACGGTAAGTTTTACGCGGTGGCTGGTGAGGTGACGATCGATACGTCTGCGGTGCCGGGGAATCCACAGGCGACTATCCGCAAGATGCAGCAGGTCAAACGCGCTGCGCTGGCGCCGCAGGAGCCTTCGGCGCAAGACCGTCGCGTAGCGGCCGAAGCGGAACGTAAGATATTGCAAGCGCGCCAACAGATCCGCGAAGAAGAGAACGAGAAGGTCCGGAAAGGGCAGGAGAAGAAGAAACGTGAACAGGCCGAGGCTCAAGGATTTGGCCGTTCTATCACGCCGGAGCAGGCGCCAGTCTTTGATCCTGAAGCCCGCTTCAAATCAGATACCGGCGGCACCGGACCTGCACCGGGAACCGGTCTTGCGGGAGCGGGTGGCCTCGATACCGATGCGTCAGATGTAATTGACCCGAAATCCCTATTCAGTATGGTAGCATAACGTTCCTATCCAATCCGTTATCGATAATCCTTCGTATAAGACACTAGAAACACAGTGTCGATACGACGATCTTGTAAGCCTCGCAGCCCGGAACAATTGACTATGACCTCAAAGAGGTCTAAGCCAAAAAACGGGTGGGTAACGTTCGCGATTAGTGGGACGTTCCCTAATGATTGGATGAGGGTCACGATGAGTTCTAACGATAGACCGCTATCGCCGCACCTGCAGATTTATCGCTGGCAATGGACGATGGCGTTGTCGATTCTCCATCGGGCGACGGGTATCGGACTCGCTGCCGGAACGCTCTTACTGGTGGGATGGCTTTTAGCCATGTCCGAGGGCCCTGAACGCTATGCAGCATATCAGGGCATTTTGGATCATTGGTTCGGACGGCTGCTGCTGTTTGGATGGACTTGGGCGCTGTTCTACCATCTCTGCAATGGTATTCGCCATCTGATATGGGATACCGGGCGCGGGTTTGAGCTCAATATAGCCGCGGCCTCCGGATATATCGTCGGCGGCGCGTCGATCGTGCTCACGGTAATCGCCTGGGTTGCTTCCTACAGCAATATGGGAGCAACGTGATGAGCCTTCAGTCTCCCCTTGGCCGAGTTCGTGGGCTCGGCTCTGCAAAGAACGGAACGCATCATTGGTGGATACAGCGCGTAACGGCAGTGGCATTGTTGCCGCTCACCCTTTGGTTTGCGGTGGCCATGATTAAGATGACGGGTTCGTCGCACGGCGTTGCCATTGCGTGGGTCCGGTCGCCATTTAATGCCATCATGCTGCTGCTGCTTATCATTGCGACGTTCCATCATATGCAGCTCGGACTGCAAGTAGTGATCGAGGATTACATTCATAGCGAAGGGGCGAAACTCGTCCTGATTTTGGCGCAGAAACTCGCCAGTTTCGCGTTGGCCATCGCAGCCGGCTTTGCCGTGCTCAAAATTGCCTTCGGAGGATGATTAATGAGTGAAGCATATTCGATTGTCGACCACGCCTATGACGTCGTCGTTGTAGGGGCCGGCGGCGCCGGACTGCGCGCGACCGTCGGGCTGTCGGAGGCCGGACTAAAGACGGCTTGCGTGACGAAGGTCTTTCCAACGCGCAGTCATACCGTTGCGGCGCAGGGTGGTGTTTCTGCTTCACTCGGCAATATGGGGTCTGACGACTGGCGCTGGCACATGTACGATACGGTCAAAGGTTCGGACTGGCTCGGCGACCAAGATTCAATCGAATACATGTGCCGCGAAGCCGTTCCGGCAATCATCGAATTGGAACACTATGGTCTGCCGTTCAGCCGGACTGAGGACGGGAAGATTTACCAACGGCCATTCGGTGGCATGACCACGAATTACGGCGAAGGCATCGCACAGCGAACCTGTGCCGCGGCCGATCGCACCGGCCACGCCATGCTGCACACGCTATATCAGCAGTCAGTAAAGCACCAAGTCGAATTCTTCATTGAGTATTTCGCAACCGACCTGATCATGGACGAAGATGGGGTCTGTCGCGGGATCGTTGCGTGGAACCTCGATGACGGCACGATCCACCGGTTTGCGGCCAAAAAAGTGATTTTGGCGACAGGTGGTTACGGTCGCGCGTATTTCTCCGCAACATCGGCGCATACTTGTACCGGAGACGGTGGCGGTATGGTGCTTCGGGCGGGGTTGCCGATGCAGGATATGGAATTTGTGCAGTTCCATCCGACCGGCATCTACGGGTCCGGTGCGCTGATTACCGAAGGGTCGCGCGGCGAAGGTGGTTATCTCACCAATTCCGAGGGTGAGCGCTTCATGGAACGGTATGCGCCGTCAGCAAAAGATCTGGCGTCGCGCGACGTCGTCAGCCGTTCGATGACCATCGAAATTCTCGAGGGCCGCGGCGTCGGTGGCGACAATGATCACATCCATCTCCACCTCGAGCATTTGGACCCCGCGGTCATTGAGGAAAGACTGCCTGGCATTGCGGAGACTGCACGGATCTTTGCGGGCGTCGATGTAAACAAGGAACCGATCCCGGTCATCCCGACCTGTCACTACAATATGGGAGGCATCCCAACCAATTATCAGGGCGACGTTCTTAATAAGACTAATGGCGAAGCGACCACGGTGCCGGGGCTTATGGCGATCGGAGAAGCGGCCTGCGTATCAGTGCACGGCGCCAATCGGCTCGGCTCGAACTCGCTGCTCGACCTTGTCGTGTTTGGCCGTTCCGCCGCCAAGCATTGTGGCGAGGTTGTAGACCCGAGTGAGGCCATCAGGCCGGTGCCGGAAGGTGGAGAGGAGAAATCTCTCGACCGGATCGACAAGTTGCGACACGCCAAAGGCGAGGTTCGTACCGCCGACCTTAGGCTCGAGATGCAACGAATCATGCAAAATAACTGCGCGGTCTTCCGCACAGGCGAAGTTCTCGACGAAGGTGTCCAAATGATGCAGTCGGCGATCGATAGAAGGGACAACTTGCAGGTTTCAGACAACACGATGATATGGAATTCCGACCTCGTGGAAACTTTAGAACTTCAGAATCTCCTCGACCAGTCGATGGCGACTATTGCGTCGGCCGCGAACCGGACCGAATCGCGGGGCGCCCACGCCCGTGAGGATTATCCGGACCGAGACGATGACGAATGGATGAAACATACGCTAGCCTGGGTCGATCATGGCGGCAACGTTAAGATTGACTACCGAGAGGTTGTTATGCGAACGCTCACCAACGAGGTGCAAGTCTTTCCGCCAAAGGCGCGGGTTTATTGAGGATACGATAGATGGCCGAATTCAGCCTTCCGGCGAACTCCAAAGTCGGAAAGGGCGAAACCTTCAAGGCGCCCGAAGGTGCGACGCGCACTAAGTGTTTCAGCATTTACCGTTGGAGCGCGGACGATGGGGCCAATCCGCGGGTCGATACGTTCGAGGTCGATCTCGACACTTGCGGGCCGATGGTCTTGGACGCGCTGATCAAGATCAAGAACGAGGTCGACTCGTCCGTGACCTTCCGTCGGTCTTGTCGCGAAGGCATCTGCGGTTCCTGCGCGATGAACATTGACGGCATGAATACTCTCGCATGTACACGCTACATTGACGACAGCAAAGGCGATGTGACGATCTATCCGTTGCCGCACATGGCTGTCGTAAAGGATCTGGTGACAGACCTGTCGAACGCCTATGCACAGTTGTCTTCGATTGAGCCGTGGTTGAAATCCAGCGAGAATCCGCCCGATCGCGAGCGGCTGCAAACACCGGGTGAGCGTAAGGAACTCGACGGGCTTTATGAATGCATTCTGTGTTTTTCCTGCGCGACAAGTTGTCCAAGCTATTGGTGGAACTCCGAACGCTATCTTGGGCCCGCCGTCCTGCTTCAGGCTTATCGATGGCTTGCCGACAGCCGTGACGACCACAAGGGCGAACGCCTCGACAATCTTGAGGACCCGTTCCGGCTGTATCGCTGTCACACCATCATGAACTGCACGGCGACCTGCCCCAAGGGCCTGAACCCGGCGAAGGCAATCGCCGAGATTAAAAAGATGATGTTGGAACGCCAAGGCTGACCGGAAATCGGTGCGAACGCTAAAAAGTGGTCCTGCCGATAAATGTGTTATTGGTTCTTTGGTGAGAGCTTCCTGATATATAGAAGACCGACCCGCTCTATTGATTGATTCAGGAATTGGGCCATGTATACGCCGAAAGACTTTGCGGTCGCGGATCGGCAGCGGCAGATGGACTTCATCCGGAATACCGGTTGGGGATATCTCACGGGCGTGATCGACGGTGCGCCATACGTCACCCATCTAACGTTCCTCGTGGACGGAGGGGAAGGCGAAGAGCGACTGGTGGGGCATATGGCCCGTGCCAATCCTCATTGGCGGATTTTTAACGAAGGCAAACCGCAACTCGTCGTCTTTCCGGGACCGCATTGTTACATTTCGCCGAGCTGGTACGGGTCGGAGAAAGTTGTGCCAACTTGGAACTACGCGACGGCGCACGTCTATGGTGTACCGAAGGTCATCGACGATCCGGAAGATGTCTATGCCGGTCAGAAAGCGCTGGTTGACCTCCATGAGAGCCGGTTCGAGGTGCCTTGGCACATGGAGGCGTTAGACGCCGACTTCATCGACGGCATGCTTCGCGCCATCGTCAGCTTCGAAATTCCGATCGATCGTGTGGAATGCAAATTCAAGCTCAGCCAGAACCGACCGCTCGCTGACCGCAAGCGGGTGGTCCACGCACTTGAACAATCGGGGAAACCCGACGCTGGAGCGGTTGCCGGCCTGATGCGCGATGTCGGTGTTCTTGAGGAGGAATAGATTCCGCTTCGTCTTGCCAGCTGTCAAAGGAGTATTAATACTCCCTGCGGGGAAGGAAGTGCACCATGGAACTCATTTTGAACGACGATCAGCTCCAACAGTTCGACACAGAAGGGTGGCTGTTCTTTAAAAACGTGTTCGACGCCGAAGAAATTGCGCTTTTAAATGAGGAAGCGCATCGCATATTCGCAATGGACCGCGAAGAAGTATTTCGTGAGTCCGATGGCAAGACGGCGCGCACGGCCTTCGCGGCGCAGAACTATAACAACGCCTTCCATTGTCTTGGCCGGCACCCGCGTCTAGTCGGTCCGGTAAGGCAATTGCTTGGCGGCGACGTCTATATGCATCAATTCAAGGTGAATGCGAAAGCCGCATTCAACGGAGATGTATGGCAATGGCATCAGGATTTCGGGACTTGGCATCGTGACGACGGAATGCCGGAGCCGCGCGCCATGAATATTGCGCTGTTCTTGGAAGACGTCACCGAGTTCAACGGCGCGCTGATGTTCATTCCAAAAAGTCACAAGAGCGGAGTGATCGAGGCCGGTCACGACCTGAAGACGACCAGCTACCCTCTGTGGACGATTGACGACGATACGATTGTCCGGCTGGTCGAGGAAGGCGACATTATTGCGCCGAAGGGGAAGGCCGGTTCGGTCATCATGTTCCATTCCAATCTGGTACATGGTTCACCGAGCAACATGTCTCCGTTCGATAGGACTATCGTCTATCTCTCGCTCTGCCACGTGGACAATCATATCCGACGTTTCAAGCGGGCAGAATGGATCGCGCATCGGGATTTCACACCAATCGAATGCTTGCCGGATGATTGTCTGCGCACGCTGAGCGGCTCTGCTGCGGCAGAGTAATCGAAGCGACGGCTTTTCTCTGATGGTCTTCGGGCCGAGGGGCCGGCCGTAGACGGGCAGTATTGTAATCATGTCTCTACACAATTTGTTGCGGCAACGCGCTGAAGAGGACAACCCCATCCGCGTCGGTGTGATCGGCGCCGGGAAATTTGGGTCGATGTATCTGGCGCAAGCGCGCCGTACGCCAGGAATCCACGTCATGGGCGTGGCCGATCTAGCACCGGAGCATGCGCGTGAAGCGCTGCGTCGGGTGGGTTGGCCGGATGACCAATTTGATGCAACCTCGATTGATGATTCTGTCGCGACGGGTAAGACCTTCATCACGGAGGATTCCGAGGGCCTTGTGGCCGCCGATGGTTTGGATGTGATCGTCGATGCGACAGGTGTTCCGGCTGTGGGAATTCGCCACGCATTGCTTGCTGCGACGCATGGCCGACACATTGTTATGGTCAATGTCGAAGCGGATGTGCTCGCGGGTCCTTTGCTTGCGCGTAAGGTTGAAGCCGCAGGTGGCGTCTATTCGTTGGCCTATGGCGATCAGCCCGCGCTCATCACCGAGATTGTCGACTGGGCCCGTACTTCCGGCTTCGAGGTTGTGGCGGCGGGCAAGGGCACGAAGTATCTGTCGGAGTATCACGAATCGACACCGGATACGGTTTGGGCGCACTACGGCCAGAACCTGACGCCGGAAGAGGCTGCGGCGGCGGGCCTCAACAGCCAAATGTTCAATTCATTTCTCGATGGCACGAAGTCCGCTATCGAAATGGCGGCGGTCGCTAATGCCACCGGCCTCACTCCGGCCCCTGAAGGTCTCTCTTTCCCGCCGAGCGGGACGCAGGATTTGACGCATGTTCTGCGTCCGCGCGAAGAAGGTGGTGTGCTTAATCACAAGGGTCAGGTCGAGGTTATCTCGAGTTTTGAACGCGACTCGCGAGAAGTCGTCAACGATTTACGTTGGGGCGTCTACGCCATTCTGGAGGCGCCGGACGACTATGTTCGGGAGTGTTTTGCGCAATATGGCCTAACATCTTCCGCGGATGGCCGCTACGCGGCAATGTACAAACCTTATCATTTGATTGGGCTGGAACTCGGGATTTCGGTCGCAAATGCCGCCCTGCGGGGTGAAGCGACGGGAGCACCGGACGCATGGCGGGGCGATGTCGTTGCAACTGCGAAACGCGACCTCAATGTCGGCGAGGTCCTTGACGGGGAAGGTGGTTATACGGTCTGGGGCCGTCTAATGCCGGTCGAGGGCTCGCTCTCTATCAGCGGGCTGCCTATCGGACTGGCGCACAATGTCACGCTTAAGCGCAATATTTGCAAGGGTGAGTGCATCAGCTGGAACGATGTGGAGATCGACAAAACTTCGGATGCCTATCGAATCCGCCGCGAACTGGAGGATTCCTTCGCACTTTCAAAGACCAAGCAGTAGCGGGCTGTCCGTTGAGCGCCGTTTGCCGGCTTTTTGGATATTTCTTTGAACCAAACCGAATTAGCTCGACATTGCGGCAGGTGTTTTGCATAACATCCACGGGCTTGGGTAAAAATTTCGTAATAAACGGATCAGCCCGGCGAAGTTGGAGACGATGCGGCAAACGTGGCTTATATTGGTGGCGATCGCAATCGCGACGTTTTATGTCGTGCCCGTTGCGTATGCGGGGAATGGCGAACTCGGTCGATATCTGGGCCTGCGATTCATCGGGTCCGTTGCGGAAATTCAGGACACGACCGCGACAAATTTCAACGGAACCCTTCAGACCAATCACGACGATGATTTGGTTGCTGGTAACGCAGTTATCCTAGGATACCGTTGGAAGTCGATTCCGATCAGGACCGAAATTGAGGTTGGCGTCCGCTATCGTTTTGACTATGACCACCGTGACACTGGCGCTCCCGTGACGGGCTATGAGAATAACCTTTCAACGGTAACGGGCCTCGTCAATATCGCCTATGAATACCGGAACAGCAGTAATTTCACGCCCTATTTCGGTGGAAGTATTGGTTGGGCGCAACAGCATTCCGAAGTAGAGCGGAACAACCTTGTGACGGGTGAGGTCGAGAAATTCTCAGGAGATTCACACAATTTCGCTTGGGGTGGCATAGTTGGGGTAACGTGGCATTTCTCAAAGCATTGGGATACCGATTTCGGTTATCGATTTGTCAACCTCGGTAACGTGGATACGGCGGCCTCCTCGGTCGGTACGCGGCTTAAAGGGGAAGATTATCTTTCCCACGATGTTCTTTTCACCGTAAATTATCGTTTCTAGCTAAGCCTCCCTTGCAAGAAACCGCATGACTGACGGCCCCATTTCGGCATATCGCACGCAGTTGGAAAAGGGTGAAATCCAAGAAGATCCGCTGCAGGCAGGCGCTGCGGAAACTTTGCAACGCTTGCATGATGATCTCAAAAGATACGTCCCGAGTGCCGGCGCGTCCGGATGGCGGGCCCGTCTCGGGTTTGGGGGATCTGCGAAACCCATGCCACGTGGTCTCTACATATTTGGTCCCGCTGGACGCGGTAAATCCATGTTGATGGACTTGTTCTTCGAAGGTGCGCCGTCTTCAACGAAGCGCCGTGTGCACTTTCATGAGTTTATGATTGAGGTGCATGACACCATTCACGCGTGGCGGCAATCGCCGGATAAGCCGCAAGATGAAGTCGACCCTCTGTTGAGTATTGCGCAGGAAATTGCGGGGAAATCCGCCTTACTGTGTTTCGATGAGTTTCACGTTACTAATATTGCGGACGCCATGATGCTGGGTCGTCTGTTCGAAGGATTCTTTGACGCTGGTGTCGTTGTCGTAGCGACATCGAATTTCGCTCCGGACGACCTCTATATGAATGGATTGCAGCGCGATCGTTTCCTCCCCTTCATAGATCTGATCAAACAGAAGCTCGATATTCACGAGCTCTCTTCGCCGACCGACTATCGGCAGGCGCGTCTCAGCCGTATGCAGGTCTATCACACACCGCTTGGAGATGAGGCCGACCACGCATTGGATCTTGCGTTTGGTGAGCTGACGGATGGTGCGCGGGTTGGCGATGAGACGTTGACCGTGAAGGGCCGTGAGATTGAAGTTATGCGCGCGGCGCGAGGTGTCGCGTATTTTGATTTCGAGGAACTATGTCAACGCGCGCTCGGCGCAGAGGATTATATTGCTGTCGGAGATTGCTTCCACACGGTCGTGCTTAACGGCATTCCGCAAATGAGCCCGGAAATGCGAAATGAAGCGAAACGCTTCATGAACTTGATTGATGTGCTGTATGAGAAAAAGGTCAATCTGGTGGCCGCCGCGGACGCCCAGCCTGATGGATTGCATGCGGATGGCACCCATGCTTTTGAATTCCAACGGACGGTTAGTCGTCTGATGGAGATGCAAACGTCGGAATACATCGATCTTCCGCATGCGGGGAACGTTGAATGAGTGAGCCAACGAAGAATGAGGCGGAGTTTTTTGTGAAGCCGTCTCTCCCGAGGAATGTTTTGTTCTCGGTGACATGCGTCTTGTTCGGGGCGTATCTTGTCCACTTGGCTCATGAGGGGCGCACCGATGTGCTTCCAGCCTATATTGTGGCCCTGCT
Organism: Alphaproteobacteria bacterium UBA6544; assembly: GCA_002434595.1. GTDB lineage: Bacteria > Pseudomonadota > Alphaproteobacteria > UBA8366 > UBA8366 > UBA6544. The sequence continues at coordinate 19,129 of DJKK01000124.1, forward strand.
GATGACTGCGGGCTCCGTGGTACTGTTGTCATCTCATTTCCCGAACGCTTCATATCTGCGTCTGACGGCGGAGGGCTTCGAGGTTAGGGAACACTTTAAGTCGCGCTATTTTCAGTGGCACGACGTGGGACAGTTTGTGGCCCGCCGCGGATTCATAGGGACACGGGTGGAGTTCGTGCATCGCGATTCCGGAACCGGCGAACCCCTCGAACAATCGCTGCCGGTGGGCTATGCGATTCCCGCGTCCACCCTGCTACAGACGATGAACGAATGGCGGGACCGGCATGGCGGTATCTCTTGAGCCACTATTTAGCTCCGCGTGAGCTTGCCCTCTTCTGGAATTCGCTGTAGGACACGCGAGAATTGCACAGGTGCTGCCGCAGCGGGCCGGCGACACCCGATAACGTGCAATGATTAGGCTCGCCAGTGGTCGGAAATAAGGGGGCTTCCCATGGCACGCAACAAGATCGCACTCGTCGGCGCCGGGCAGATCGGTGGTACGCTGGCGTTACTCTCGGGTTTGAAAGAATTGGGCGACGTCGTCCTTTTTGACATAGTGAAGGGCGTGCCCCAGGGCAAAGCGCTCGATATTGAGCAGGCTTCAACGATTGAAGGTTTTGACGCTTCGGTGAAAGGCGCTAACAGCTACGCCGGTCTTCGAAATGCCGACGTTGTTATCGTCACGGCCGGCGTCCCGCGGAAGCCGGGCATGAGCCGGGACGAC
>DJKK01000124.1:20200-20349 GCA_002434595.1 Alphaproteobacteria bacterium UBA6544
AACGTGATGCGTCAGGTCGGTGCTGGTATCAAGAAGTATTGTCCGAAAGCCTTTGTCATATGCATCACCAATCCACTCGACGTCATGGTTGGCGTCCTGCGCGATGCCTGCGGCCTGCCGCACAATCGCGTCGTCGGTATGGCGGGTGT
>DJKK01000268.1 GCA_002434595.1 Alphaproteobacteria bacterium UBA6544
TCCAAAAACGCCGACGCCCGGTCCGCCTTCTTTATGAGGCTTTCTGCATATTTTGGCAGTTTCGGAGGTAACCCGAAACGCAGGTGTATGGACTGCGAGAGGCGTTCCTCAAGATTATGATAATCGACTCCGACGGCAGCCTTGAACGGCGATATCAGATCGCCAATGACGTACTCTGGCGCATCATGTAACAACGCGGCGAGCCGCCATCGCCGGTCGAGGCCCGGCTTGAGGCGGGCGGCGAGGCGCTCAACGAGGAGGGAATGTTCTGCGACTGAATACGCCCAGTCGCCCTTCGTTTGCCCGTTCCATCTGGCGACGCGTGACAATCCGTGCGCAATGTCATCGATTTCGATGTCTAGCGGTGATGGATCGAGCAAATCGAGCCTGCGGCCGCTCAACATACGTTGCCAGGCACGCGGCGCGGCTTTAGCCATTGAAGCCTCCGAACATAATGGACTCCTTTGCGACGATGGATCATATCAGGTGGGCGCCACAATAGCGTATTTGAGCGGTACGGAGGATGAAAATGGGAACTGATAGAGAAAAGCGTGTTGGCATCGGTGGATTCGGGGCGATCGGCATGGCGGTGGGCCGGGCGCTGGACGCTGGAGAACTCCCGGGACTTCAGCTCGCCTGCGTTTCGGCAAATGATAAGGTAGCTGCGGCCGAGCGCATGGTGGATTATAAGTTACCTGTGCCCGTAACCGGACTCGCGGAGTTGTCCGAGCACGCCGATGTGGTGATTGAGTGCGCCCCTGGAGCGGTCTTTCGAGACGTCGCTGAGGCAGCAGTGGAACAAGGGCGGATATTCATGCCGCTTTCCTGCGGGCAGCTTTTGGATCATATGGACCTCATTGAGCGCGCCCAGGCGACGGGTGCGCGGATCGTCGTGCCAACCGGCGCCTTGCTTGGTCTCGATGCCGTGCGGGGTGCCGCTGAGGGCGAAATCGAATCTGTAACTATGGTTACGAGGAAACCACCGGGAGGTCTCGAAGGTGCGCCGCATCTGGTCGAGAACGATATCGAGGTCTCGAACTTGGCTGAACCATTGATGGTATTCGACGGAACGGCGAGGGCCGCTGTGAAAGGATTCCCCGCTAACGTCAATGTGGCGGTTGCCCTGAGTCTGGCAGGTATTGGGCCGGATCGCACGACAATTCAAGTATGGGCTGATCCCGGTGTTACCCGAAATACGCACACAATCAAGGTAGAAGCCGACTCGGTTCGGTTCGAGATGACGATCGAAAACGTGCCTTCACTGGAAAACCCACGCACGGGCGCCTTAACACCGCTCAGCACGATTGCGGCGCTACGCGGCCTCGTCCAGCCGTTGAAAGTCGGAACGTAGGGAGGCCTAGCGACCTTTGAAGTTCGCTTTTCGCTTCTCGTTGTAGGCGAGAATACCTTCAACGCGGTCTTCCGTTGTGACCATTCGGTTGTAGGCTTCCAGTTCAAACATGTAACCGCTCTTGAGGTCGATGTTCTGGGACATATTCAACGACTTCTTAGCCTGGCGGATCGATATTGGCGCGTTATCGCAGATACGTTGTGCGGTCGCGAGCGCTTCATCTAAAAGATTTTCGCCATCACATAACTTGTTAACGATGCCATATTCGTAGGCTTCTTCCGCGGAAATCGGCGTCCCTGTCAGGATAATTTCCTTTGCCCGACGCAAGCCGACTGCACGCGGCAGATTCTGCGTTCCGCAGGCGCCGGGCATTATACCGAGTGTCACTTCGGTGAGTGCGAAACGAGCGTTATTTGCGGCGTACACGAAATCGCAACCGAGGGTCATCTCAAAACCGCCCGCATAGGCCGCTCCGTTGATGGCGGCGATGATCGGGACAGGACAGTCCATTTCCGCCATGATCATCTGTTCGAACAGCGCGTGTTGCGCCATCCATTGCGCATCGCTCATACCATTGCGTTCCTTGAGGTCCGCTCCCGCGCAAAATATACGGTCGCCAGAGCCGGTGAGCACTGCGCAGCGAATGTCTTCCTGATCGCAGTAGAGGCCGCTCCACAGGTCGCGCAATTCCTCGCCCATTAGCGTGTTCATTGAATTGCCGGCTTTCGGCCGATTAAGCGTCACCACCAGAAGGTGGTCACCCTTACGTTCGAGGAGGATTGTCTCATAATTGTTACGCATGATTAGTTCTTTCCGAAGATGTCGTCGTTGTCTTGACCGAGCGCCGGTGGCGCCGTGCGATAAGGGGGCCGTTCGCCGTCGAATTTCATTGGCAGTCCGACGAGACGCATATCATCAATAGCTGGATCCTGTTGTACAATCCCGAGAGCTTCCGTCTGAGGATGGCCAAGGACCTCACCCATGTGAAGGATCGGCGCATTCGGGATGCCGCCTGCTTCAAGCTGTTCTTGCCAGTGCGCCCGGTTTTTTGTTCGCATCACTTCGGTTATGGCGTTGTTTATGGCGTCTCGATTTTGAACGCGGTCAGGGTTTGTCGCGAAACGCGGATCTTTGGGCCATTCTGGGTGGCCGAGGACCTTTGACAGTCGGACAAATAAAGAGTCTCCACCGGCGGCGACAACCAGATAACCGTCGTTACACTCATAGGCCTGATAGGGCACAATGGCGTTCATGCCGGAACCGGCCGCTTTCGGGATGTCACCGGAGGCATCGAAAGCCGCCGCGTGATATGTCATCCAGGCGATCGCGGTCTCGTAGAGGGAAGCGTCTATTGTGCAGCCCGTACCCGATGCATCGCGTTGCCGTATGGCAGCCATGATACCCATGGCCGTCCACATTCCAGTACCCATATCGACAATTGACGTCCCGACACGGACTGGGGGGCGGTCGCCACCTTCTCCGGTCACGCTCATCAAGCCGGCCGAGGCCTGCATTAAAGGATCGTAGCCGCGGCGCTCCTTGTATGGTCCCGCATCACCGAATGCACCGATATTACAGTAGATAATCTTCTCATTTACGCACCGGATCTCTGCCGCCGAAATGCCGAGTTCAACGACGAGGCCGGGCCTGAAGTTTTGTAATACGACGTCGCCGGTCTCGATGATAAGTGACTTTAGCCGGTCGACTTCTTGCTTGTTCTTGAAGTCGACTGTTACACCGCGCTTGTCGCGGTTCAACGCTTGAAAGTAGGCTGCGGCGCCATGCCAAAATGGCGGGCCCCAATGACGCGCATCGTCTCCTACGTCCGGGCGTTCGACCTTTATGACTTCCGCTCCGAACTGCGCCAGTATCCAGGCGCCATAGGGACCGGCGACACTGCTGCCTATTTCGAAGACGCGTATGCCGTCTAGGGCGGGTTTCTGTGACACGGTTCGCTCCGTCCGGCTACCTCACACAAATGCCGATAGGCAAATAGGCGGCGGCCACGGACGGTCAACGCCGCCGCGAAGATGCGTCTGAAGTAATAAGCTACTTGCTGGTAGCGACGAAGACGCCGTCCCAATCCGGCCCCGGTGGGTTCTCTTTGTAGTCCTCGATCCGCTCGTCGTAGAGATCATAGAGAACATCCGGATTGCCCGGAATTTCGCGGCACGCCCCGCACAAGGACTTGGCTGTCGTGAAGTCCTGACTGCGGTAAGCGGTAAGCATCTTATTGTGCGTCTCAACAAGGTTCTGAAAGTCGCCTTCCTCGCGCATCTCGGGGCCTCCCAAAAGCCCGAAAATCGTGACTGCTTCCGTCTTACCCTTCACCGCAATTTGGTCGAGTTCGATCATGGCAAACTGATCGCCCACCTGGTTATAGGTGACTTCCCCGATAACCACGCCGACGCCATAGTTTTTGGATTGACCTTCAAGGCGGGCCGCCAGGTTCACGGCATCCCCGAGAACCGAATAGTCGAAGCGTTGTTCCGATCCCATATTGCCGACCACGCAATCGCCTGTATTAATGCCGATACCAATGTTGAGTGGCAGGAACTCGATACCTTCTTCCTCCGCTTCAATTTTCCGTTCGGCATTCAAAGCAACAAGCGATTCGAACATGGCGAGCGAAGATTCGCAGGCGTGGAAGGCCTGTTCAGGGTCGTCGAGCGGCGCGTTCCAGAACGCCATAATGCAGTCGCCCATGTATTTGTCGATCGTGCCCTCGCGGTCGAGGATCTCTTTCGTCAAAGGCGTCAGTAGGCGGTTAATCAGGACGGTGAGGCCCTGTGGATTTGATTTGAATTGTTCCGAGATCGTGGTGAAACCACGGACGTCACAGAACAGCAACGTCATTTCTTTTGTTTCGCCACCGAGCTTAAGCTGGTCAGGATTCTCCGCCAGCTGTTCGACGAGGGCAGGTGATAGGTAATGCGCGAAGGCGCCTCGAACTTGACGTTTCTCCGCCGCTTCACGGGCGTAATTTGAGAACGTGAGAATGGCGTAAATAGCGATTGTCACCGCTCCAGGATACGTCACATCCAGCAGAATTTTCTCCTCGGTATAGAGGTACCAAGTGATGCCGACGAGGCCCGCGAACGCCACGACCAAACCGGCAAGGGTAAATATCGGGCCAACCCGTGGAATCAGGATTATCATGGCGAGACCGGCGATGATTATCAGCGCCAATTCAGCCGAGTTCATGATGTTAGGGTAACGCAGGAAGAATGATTTAAACGGCGTTTCCGCGATTTGTACTTTTTCCGCGTCCTTCATTTCTTTTGCGATTGGTGCAGCAATCGTCTGATATTTTTTCTGACGATTTTGAAGCTCCGCTTGTGCCGCGCGAAAACTCTGTACGAGTTGCGGGGGTATGGGCTGTTTCTGTTTTTGTAGGGCCTGGACCTGTCTTGCGAGCGGTGTGTAAGCGGCGGCGGCAGCTTTGTAAGCGTCTTCCGCAGCTCCTGCCTTTTCTTTCACGTCGGGGGGCAGGTTTTCGATGACCGCCTTCTTTGCCTCGGAAAGCTTCGTCTGATACGCCTTCTGCGCCGCGAAGATATTCTCCAATATATTCGCGTGGATTTCGACTCCAGGCAGGCGCCCGTCAATCGGTGTACTCCGGATATCCTTGAGGCCTGCCGCAGAAGTGCCGACGATCAGCAGATGGTTCTTTATTTTATCCGGATCAACGGTGCCATTGATGATGTCAGACGCGGAGATGTAGAGACGGCCCTCATTCGTTGGCGAGTCAAGCGTATCGGGTTCGCTGAAGTGGACCCAGATCTGACCGCGTTTGTCAGTGGGAATTTCGAATTTCTCACGTCCTTGAAGAACAACCGAAACCATGCCGGCTTCGTTTGACTTTGTGGCGATTGTACGTGCCCTGTTGGCAACACGGAGCATTTCTAGGGTGAGCGCTGGATATACCTTGTTCTTGACGCGATAGACCAGCGGGACGCGGCGGACGACGCCATCATATTCATCTGCGACTGAGAACAAGCCATTGCCGCTTGCGGCCGCTTCCAACTCTGGGACGTTCCCGAGAAGGTTTTTATACGTCCAAAGCCAACCCTTGAGCGGAGGGCCGATATGCGCCTTTACGAGAGTAGGTGTTTTGGCTGATACCTTGCCTTCAGGTAGGTCGCCGGGGATGCCGACCTGTCCCAAGACGACGCGCGAGCGCTTCAGCACTTTCGCCATTTGTGCCTCATTACTCGGCATGCTTTCCAATGACCTGCGCGTGGCCTCGTCGAGACCGGTCAGTGCGGATGCGACCAACGCAGGCGACATGCGGTCCTGCTCGGCAAAGACAACGTCGAAACCGACGACAGCGGCGCCCAGCTTGTGCGTTTGGTCAAGCATTTTAGCGATGGTCGTTCGGGGCCAGGGCCATTGCCCGACTTCCGCGAGGCTCTTTTCGTCGATATCGATAATGCCCACTCTATATTCGCCGGTTGGGCGAGGCGAAAGACGTTGGTACAGGTCGAACGTCTTAACGCGGAGGATCTCGACCATCGGCGGATCAAAAATCCGGACGCCCAGTCCCATGATCAGGATAGCAACGCATATCAAGGTGGTCAGCGGGAGGTTCTTCAACCAGCCGCCAGAAG
>DJKK01000107.1 GCA_002434595.1 Alphaproteobacteria bacterium UBA6544
CGAAAGGAGCCCCCGGCACCCATAGGGGATCAAAAGGATACCGTATCGAGGCCGGATCGTTTGAAGCCGCCGGGAGCCACAATCTGACCGATATAGTGGGTGAGGAACAATGTCTCCGCCAGATCTCTGTCGTGCGCCGCGGCTGTCGTCTCGATAATCGTGAATCCCGCCGCGATTAATCCGTTGCGAAATGCGTCATATGTGCTGGACGCCAGATTGTGCCCGGTAATGACCACGCGAAATCCGTCCACATCTCCATTACGTTGAGAATAGCTTTCCGGCCCAAACATTGGGTGCATCGAGATGAAGCTCACCGATGGGCTCGTTGCTTCGAGAAGATCTATTGTGTGTTGCTTAACCGTCGCGATATCAAGCACGACGCTTCTGGCGCTCAAATGTTGGTGGATTTGCCCTAGCGTTGCCTTATAAGCGCTGATGGGGATCGCGAGGATCACGGCATCGCAAGCAGCGACCTCTTCAAGGGTGAAGAACAGTTCACCGTCGGGCGCGCGCTCGGGAGCGTAAACCATAAGTGTCGCGCCGGGAAGGTAACGCTTGCCGAGAACATGCAAAAAGGCACCAAAATGTCCGTATCCGATAAGGCCAAGGGTAAGGAGCATGAGTTCGGTGGCACTATAGTTGAGAATAGAAGCGGCGGGACGCCTTTCAGCAGCACCTCCTAACAGGAGACGAGCCCGATGTTCAAGGGCGCGGTTCCGCGTCGTGATTGTAGGCGTATTGAAAAATTGGACCATCTTGCGCCGGAAGATTTGATCGTTCTGTTCTCTCCCTTCATGTTTAGGAAACGGTGATAAGCGGAAGGGTGTTTTTCATGGAGATGCGACAGTTTGGACGGACGGATTTGGAGGTCTCTCGGCTGACCTTCGGCTGTGGCGCGGTTGGCGGCCTGATGGTGAAGGGGGATGCGTCCGATCAGGACCGGGCAGTCGCGTGGGCCCGAGATAACGGGATCAATTTTTTCGATACAGCGGCGAGTTATGGCAACGGTGTGTCGGAAACTAATCTCGGGCGGGCACTTGCCGGTAATACGGATGGTATTGTTGTCTCTTCCAAGGTTGGTATTGCTGCCCATGAGATGGATGATATCTCTGGCGCGGTTGTGCGCTCACTAGATGCCAGTCTTTCGCGCCTCAAGCTCGATCATGTCGACATATTCCAATTGCACAACACGCTCGGACAGGGTGATAAGGTCGCACCGGATCGGGGGGTGCTTGATTTTGATATGGTGCTGAACGAGGTCGTGCCTGCCCTCGAGAAGGCGCGCGATGCCGGCAAGACTCGTTATCTTGGATTTACCGCAAAGGGCGATGTCGACGACTTGCATGCGTTGGTCGCTTCAGGCGTCTTCGACAGCGCCCAGATCTTTTATAATCTGCTTGTCCCGTCCGCTGGTGAAGCGATCCCGTCCGCTTACCCTTGCGATGACTTTCGCGATCTGCTCTCGGCGGCCGAGCGAAAAGGCGTTGGCTCTATCGGGGTGCGTGTTCTTGCGGGTGGTGCGCTTTCCGGATCCGAGGATCGTCATCCCCTTGGATCGCAAAAAGTGGCGCCAATTGGTTCTAATACAGACTACGCGACCGACGTGCGGCGCGGCCTCGTCTTTCGGTCATTAGTCGAAGACGGAACTGCCGAAACCCTGCCTGAACTCGCCATCCGATACGCAATCTCTCATCCAACTTTGTCCACGACGGAGATCGGTATCGCAACGATCGAACAATTGCAGGGCGCCGCGGCCGCGGCCGAGAAGGGCCGGCTTTCGTCGGAAGCCTTGTCGCGCATCCGAGACATTCAACGCGGTTTTGCGGCAGAAAGCTGAGCGGTTGTTCGATCGTAAGGTGGACCTGAATCTACTGAGTAAGCGTTGAGGTGATGCGATGACCATCAAGGTGGCACTTTCTGGGGCTATGGGCCGGATGGGACGGCGGGTCGGCGCGGCGCTCGCAGGAATGGAGGGGGTTAACTTCACCTGCGGCCTTGTTCGCTTGTCCTGTCTCGCTGCCGATGGATGCGCGGCACCGCTGGTCGATGACGCGCAGGCGGCGATCGATCATTGCGACGTGTTGATGGATTTCACTGATGTCGACCGCACACTCGAACTGTCACGCTTGTGCGCGGCGGCCGGGCGTCCAGTCTTCGTCGGTACGACGATGCGGACGGAAGCTGAGCTCGACACGCTGCGAAAGATTGCCGTCGACATCCCAATCCTTTGCGGGCCGAACGTGACGCGCGGTGCCGCGACGCTTTTTGGAATCCTGGAAGAGTTGGCGCGGCGCCTCGGCCCGGACTATGACGCCAAGGTCCTCGGCCTGCACCACCGCGCCAAGAAGGAGGTACCAAGCGGTACGTCCGGTGAAATCGCCCGGCGCATCCGCACCGGCCGCGGAGATGACGCGCCGCCGGAAATCGTAACCGTACTGGCGGGTGGCACCTATGGCACCCACGAAGCGCTTTTCGCCGGCCCAAATGATGAAATCCGCATCACCCATACGGTGACCCGGCCGGATATTGATATTTCCGTTTTACGTGCGGGCCTCGACTGGCTGATGACGAAACCGGCCGGATTTTACGGCATCTCAGAGGTGCTGGCGGAATGACGCGATCCGCAAAGGAAGGGAAGAACCTATGACTGAGTCGACATATACGCCGCACTTTCCCGTGCCGGCAGGCGCCTGCGACTGCCACTACCACATCTTCGGTCCGGCGGTGAAGTTTCCGCCGAAGTCGGATATCCGCCACCTGATGCCGGACGCGCTGGCCGCCGACCACGCGGCAATGCGGGCAAGTGTCGGACTTGAGCGCATGGTGCTGGTACAGGTCGGCGGCTACTACCAGGACAACCAGCCGATGCTCGACGTGCTGGCGGAGGAGGGAGACATTGCGCGGGGCATTGCTGCCTACGACCCGGACGTCACGGCGGAAGAAATCGCCGAACTGAACGCCGCTGGTGCGCGCGGTATGCGTGTCAGCCCGGGGCGCGAGTTGAGCGAGGACCGAATGAACGAGGTTTGGCGGATCGTCACGCGTCTCGCGTCGCTCTTCGAGCCGGTCGGCTGGCATATTCAGTTTTTGCTCACGGGCCACATGCGGGATGCGCTTCTACTGCGTCTCGCGGAGCTGCCGGTGCCGGTCGTGGTGGATCATCTTGGCCTCTTCCGTCCAGAACGCGTCGATGGGCATAAGGGTTTCGAAGCGTTGCTGCGCCTTCTGGAGAGCGACAATGCCTGGCTCAAGGTCTCGGGCGCCGACCGCGTGACCCGCGACGGCCGATACGAGGACGCGATCCCGCTTATGCAGCAATACATTGCTGTTGCCCCGGATCGCCTCGTCTGGGGAACCGATTGGCCCCATACGCCGGAACGCCTG
>DJKK01000076.1 GCA_002434595.1 Alphaproteobacteria bacterium UBA6544
GGAACCATGCGTAATAGAAACCGAACGCACCGAGACTCCAACCAAGATAAGCAGCTGCCATTTTCGATCGATCGGCTAACATTTGGTCCAGCTTTCGCTCGTTTCTCCGGGTAAATTTCAGCAGCGACACATTGCCGTTTGCGAGTGATTGATACCAGTCTCGTGGTTGGCCAGCGTCCTAGCACACGTCTCTTGTCAGGTTTCCGGTCAGAATTCTTCTGCGATAGTGCGCGCCATATTGGAGAATTCGACATCAGCGACTGGCTCAGAATCATTGATTGGGCCTGACGATCCACCGCCATTCGAACTCGTCAACGGAAATGGTGAAGCGCAGATTGTCATTTTTAGGGCCCATGCTGCGGGCAAGGTTATGCAGGCACTCGGCACACTCGGAATGGACCATTGCCAATCGCGCTCGCGATACCCACGTCTTGTTGTTAATCGACATTGATCACAGGAACTGGTTATGGCCAACGAAATCGACCAACAGACCCAGACCGAACTTGAAGCAGCGGCATTTCGGACGCTCGTCGAACATTTGAGAGAACGCACGGACGTTCAGAACATTGACCTCATGAATTTAGCCGGCTTCTGTCGCAATTGCCTTTCGAAGTGGTACACGGCAGCGGCTAGCGAAAAAGGACTAGAGATCGAATACGAAGAAGCGCGTGAGATTGTCTACGGCATGCCGTATGGCGATTGGAAGAATAAATTTCAGAAAGAAGCCTCGGCGGATCAGACCGCCAAGTTCAAAGAAGCCAATCCGGACCATTGATTCGAAGGTTCTTGTTGCAACTTGAGAAATTCCTTCCAAAAAAAACCTATTTGGCTACGAAACTAGTCACATCCTGAAGCCGTGACTTGTGTCTGCACTGCGGCTTCAATAACGAATGTCTCTCGGAAAAGAACCGCAAACGAAGATATAAGGAAATAATCGGTACAGCCGACGAAAAAAATGCGGGCTCGCCTAGACACCGCCTTATAGGAGCGTTGGGACTGGCGTCCCGGAACGGTCAGACACTGCAATTCGCGCCGCATACTTGTCGACGCGTTGGAGTTCTATGCTGACGAATTAATCTACGAAAAACCGCAAACCGTCATCGAAGGACGATTTATTTTTTTATCCGATGAAGGAAGACCGTTGCGGCAATCTCGCAAGGACGGCGCTCGCAAAGGCGAACTAGTTCTCCCAGCGTCCTTGAGCGTGCCACTCGATCTGTTCGGCGTAGCCAAAATTGTAACTTTCCCGACTCAGAGCGAGTTCGGCGCTGTCTTTTGCATCGACACCAACCGGAAACGGTTCGTGAAGGAAGTTGCCGTGCCTGTCTTTGCCGCGCACAAGCATGGCCCTTTGCGGTGTGGTCCCAATATGACGAACGGAGGCGGGCACATAGCTGATGCCGTAGCCGATACGGCGGTCGTAGGAATTGTTCGGAGGCGAACTGTGGATACAGAGCGTGTGGTGCAATGAGAATTGCCCCATCTTCAATCGACCGCGCACGGTATGTCCTTTGTCGAAGCGTTCTTCGATTGTCTGTCCACCACCGTTGATGCTGCTCGGGTCCGCATTCGCCCTATGGCGATAGAGCCGCGCGTCACCGCCCTCCGGGACAAACTCCATGCAGCCAGCCGTCTCGGACGCTACACTCAGCGCTATCCAAGCAGTGATGTGATCATGCGGCCGCAGGCCAAAATACGTCGCATCTTGGTGCCACATCGTGATCGCAGTCGTCTGCGGCTCCTTGATAAAAAACGTGCTGGTCCACACAAGAATATCAGGCCCGATAATGTCTTCCACAGCGTCGAGTACTGCGGGATCGCGCACGAGATCACAGGCCCATGGCAGGCGTACGTGGAGCTTATAGCGTTCCTCGCGTCCAGCCGCAGTCAGCGGCGCTCCGAGCTTCGCCTCATATGATTCCAGCTCCGCTCTCGCCTTCTTGGCACGGTCTAGTCCAATCCCATCAACCGGAAAGCAAAACCCGTTATGGCGATAGGCATTGATTTGTTCATCGGTCAGTTTCTTTGGCATGACTTTGTCCAGAACCTCGGTAGGAAGGCATTATAGATCAAATGGCGCGAGTCGTTCATCCCGGCAATTCCCGAACATCCGCAAGCCGTGCTTTGCGCGTTGGGTTAGAGAAGAGGCGCCACTAAATTCTCAATTCTGAATTCCCGAAAGGAGGCTACAAAAATTACTCCACCTGACAGTAAGGGTTAAATATTCAAACTTTGAAAACCACACTCGGTCTTTGATCGGGAGACTTGAAAAAAGCCCACAAAGGGAAGGCTCCGTCCCAGATGGCGGACCTTTCCATATTCTAGGCGCCGTCCCTACTCCTTTTGGATACCAACGGATACAAAACCGCCGTCGACAAACAGTACGTGGCCGTTGACATAGCCCGCCTGCTCACCCGCAAGATAGGCGGCCGCATCGGCCATTTCCTCAACAGTTCCGTAGCGTCCTAGCGGAATTAAATCGAGATAGGCCTCCCGCGTCGCATCGGAGTGCCCGACCCGTGTCAGTGGCGTATCGACGGGACCTGGACCGACGGCATTCACGTTCACACCCTGTGGGCCCAGTTCTAACGCCATCTGCTTAGTCAGCCCGATGACCGCGAACTTGGAAACACCGTAGCCGGTCCGCCCAATCCCCGCACGCTCGCCAGAAATCGAAGCAATATTGACGATACGACCATAACCCTTCGCAGCCATGACCCGCGCCGCATGCTGGCCGCAATACATCGTGCCTTCGAGATTCACCTTCATGATGTGTTGAAACTCTTCAGGCTTCGCGTCGAGGAAACTCATGCTCTTGCTGGTGCCGGCACTGTTCACGAGGATGTCGACGGTACCGTATTCAGCCACAGTGCGGGAGACGAGGTCCTCCGCAGCCGCATAGTCGGTTACGTCCATTTCGACCGCGATGGCTTTGGATTGCCCCCCGCGAATGTCCGACGCGACGGCCTCCACATTATCTCCATTGATATCCGCGAGAACGAGACTTGCTCCCTCTTCAGCGAACCGTGTGGCAATGCCCGCTCCCAATCCACTCCCACCGCCGGTGACAATGGCAACCCGACTTTCTAGACGCATATCCAGCCTCCATTGTTTGCCGGAAGTTAGTTAAGGGTGCGGACATTCCCGGCAACTGTTCTAAATTGCTGATGGAAAAAGACGCAAACGCTCACGACGGAGAGCGATATGACAAAGCCTGCAATTTCGGCCAACTCGCAAATCACGGAGACACCCACTCTTTATGTCGACAATATCGACCCGAAGTTTCGCGACATCGCACCTCGCGTAATTGACGATCAGGACAAGGGCCAGATCTACGTGATCGACGACATGAGAGACACGATTCCCATGAGCCTAACAGCCGCAGCCGGTGAAAATTCGTCAACATTGAGCAAGTGGGCCGCCAACTTCGAAGAATTGCATCGCGGCGGATGGGATCCAAAAGCGCATAAGGCAGACCAAGACCGCGATGGGGTCAAGCCGCTGCTGAAGAGTGGCGCCACGTCACTTGGCCGTTCTGACGCCGGCGCGCACGCGAGCCAGCTCTGCGGCGCATGCCTGCCTACTTACTTTCTTGGAAAATGGGTCAGTGAGAAACAGAGCTTTAGCGTCGAGGAAGCAGTGCGCATGCTCACCTCCCGGCCCGCCGACGTGGCAGGAATATCCGACCGCGACTTGCTGGCGGGAGGCCGGCCGGCCGATATTGCCGTCTTCGATCCGGAGACCGTTGGTGCCGGCAAACTCGAGTGCATTTATGACTTCCCGGCTGGGGCCGACCGCCTCGTTGCGAGAGCGCAAGGTGTACGTGCGGTCGTCGTGAACGGCACAACCCTACGTGAGAACGGCGTCGAGGCGATTTCCCTGGATGGCGATTTGCCAGGTAGTGTCCTACGGAACGGACAGGCAGCCGCATGACCGGACGCATCCTTTGGGGTATTGGGTCGGGACGCGCCTTCCGGGTGCATTGGACCTTGCAGGAACTCGGGCTCGAGTACGAAACCAAACCTGTCCGTACACGGACCCCAGCCATGGACACGGACGAGTTCCGGGAAGTCAGCCCGCGCAAAAAGATTCCCGTCTTTGAGGACGGTAGTCTTAAGCTCTTCGAAAGCTGCGCCATCGCAAACTATCTGGCTCGGACCTACGGCGAGGGAACCGCAGCGTTGTTGCCATCCGACCCGGGCGAGCAAGCGCGCTGCGACGAGTGGTGCTACTTCACCGCAATGGAGCTCGATGCGACGAGCCTGTATGTCATCCGCCGCCACGGTGACCTGCCGGAAACCTATGGTGATGCACCTATCGCAGTGGAATCTGCCGGCGAATACTTTGCCCGGCAAATTGCGGTCCCCGAAGCCGAACTCGCGGACGGACGTCTCTTCCTTCTTGGCGACCGGCTCACGGTTGCTGATATCGTACTGACCCCCTGCCTGAACTGGGCCATTCGATATGAACAGCCGGTGCCCGACCGTCTTCTTGCCTATCGTGACAGGATGGCGGCGCGCCCCGCCTACCAAACCGCATACTCAATTTGCTACCCCTGAGCGTGGGTTCCTACTCGGGCAGCGGAAATTGATCTAGGTAAGGTTGGTAACTTTCCTCCACATCCATCTCGGTCGAAGCTAAAAAGCGAACGACCGCGTTATAGAACGCCATCGTCACCAACAAATCGATCAGGTGTTCCTTGGGAAAATGCGCCTCCAGAACCGCGAACGTCTCGCTCGACACCTTGCCATCGAGGGTGATTTCTCGGGCTGCCCGCAACACCGTCTTGTCAATTGCTGCAAGATCCGTGTCCTCTCCGTCGGTTTCCGCGATCAGCTTGCGGATATCATCCTCGGAGACACCGAAGTCAAAGCCAATTTTGACGTGGTGACTCCATTCATACGGGCTGCGTGCCAACCACCCTACCTGCAAGATCGCCATTTCGCGAAGCCTGGCATCCATAGTAGAGCCATGACGAATATAGTTGCCCAACGCATGATGTGCTCGCGTGGCACCAGGGCTGTGGGCCAGAATTTTCTGTAGGTTGATGCCTCGGGCAAGGAGTTCCTGGTCCTCAGGCTTCAGATCGCCGACTTCGAGATAAGGAAGACGCGCCATGGTCATTACGCTCCGTTTTCGTGTTCCACAATACCGTGAAAACGAAACTAGCCCGGCGTCGCTGAATTATTACGCTTTTTCCATAAAACCGATAAACCGCTCGAACAGATAATGACTGTCCTGCGGTCCCGGAGATGCCTCAGGGTGGTGCTGTACGCTGAAGACCGGCTTGCCGCGCAAGGCTACCCCTTCGAGCGTCCCGTCGAACAAGGAAATATGCGTCACGTCGACATCATCCGGCAGAGACTCTGGCACAACAACGAAACCATGGTTCTGGCTGGTTATCTCAACCTTACCAGTCTCCAAGTCTTTGACCGGATGATTGGCGCCGCGATGGCCGTGATGCATTTTCTCTGTCCTCGCGCCAAGCGCCAGGGCCAGCATCTGGTGGCCAAGGCAGACACCAAAGGTTGGCACCCCTGCCTCCAGAACGGTCTTGATCATCGGCACCGCGTATTCGCCGGTCGCTGCCGGATCACCCGGCCCATTCGAGAGGAAAACGCCATCCGGCTGATGCCCCAGTACTTCTTCCGCCGTCGCACTCGCCGGTACGACCGTAACCTTGCAACCCAAACTCGCGAGCTCGCGCAGGATATTGCGCTTGGCGCCGAAATCGACGGCAACGACATGAAACCGGGGATCGGTCTGTTCGCCGTAGCCTTGGCCTAGCGTCCAATTGGTTTCGTCCCAGCCGTAGGTTTGCCGACATGTGACCTCTTTCGCGAGATCCATCCCTTCAAGACCGAGCCAACCTGCAGCCTTCGCCTGCAACGCGGCGATATCGAACTGCCCGCCGGGATCATGCTGAATTGCGCCATTCGGCGCGCCCAGATCGCGTATACGCCGCGTCAGACGCCGCGTATCGAGACCGGAAACACCGACGATGTTGTGGCCCTTCAGCCAAGCGTCATAGTGCCGTGCCGAGCGCCAATTGGCAGGCTCCGTAATGTCGGCGCGCAAGACGCAGCCACGGGCGACCGGTATCGTAGTCTCGAAATCTTCCTCATTAGTGCCGACATTGCCGATATGCGGAAACGTGAACGTGATGATCTGCCCTGCGTAGGATGGATCGGTCATAATTTCCTGATAGCCAGTAAGCGAGGTGTTGAAACACACTTCACCGACCGTGTCGCCAATCGCGCCGACGCCCTGGCCCCAAAAGACAGTGCCATCGGCTAGAACGAATGCCGCCGTCGCATCTTCTGGAGGCGTTGGAGTCTGGCTCGTCGAGTCGGGCATTCGAGTATTACTCCTCGCGCCCGTAAAACCGTTTGAGATCAGAACCTTCGGTATAATCGGGCAGAAAAGGCGAAAATATCACCCTGAAAGCAACACGATTTCTAAGCAAAACACATGCCCCCGTCAAGAGACTACATAATAATTTTTGTGTTTGTTTTCAATAGGTTATTATATTTTATCTGGTTGCGGAAAAATCCATGTTCTAGTAAGGTCCACGATCATCGCCAATAAAAGCGGGGGGCATGTGATGCTGCGCGAGCGGCTCTATACAGCGCTTAAAGAAGGGCTCAAGGCGAAAGATAAATGTACGGTTTCGACGGTCCGACTGGTCTTGGCGGCAGTTAAGGAACGCGATATTGCGGCGCGTGGGAAAAAAAGCGGCGACGGGAATCATGTCGACGACGACGAAATCCAGGCACTGCTGCAGACTATGGTAAAGCAGCGTCGCGAAAGCATCGAGATGTACGACAAAGGTGGCCGCAAAGATCTGGCCGACCGGGAGGCTCGGGAAATAGAAGTCATCGAGCGTTTCCTGCCGAAGCAGATGGACGAAGACGCGATCAAGGACGCCGTCGAAGAGATCATCGCGGAAACGGGAGCGAGCGGGCTCAAGGAAATGGGCGTGGTAATGGCTGCGCTGCGCGAACGGCATCCGGGCGCGATGGACTTCGGAAAAGCCGGGGCGATGGCCAAGGCAGCGCTTTCCTGAGAGTGCAAGAAACCGGGCGTTTGTCGATCCAGATCGAGCCGCGCCGTGCGACTATCGTTGGGCGGACGAGAGGATGGAACGCACAGGAAAGGCAATTGCCGAGTTATGAGTTTCCCACCTCGATTCTTGGACGAACTGCGCGATCGGACAGCACTTGTTGACCTGATCGGCCGCAAGGTTTCACTTCAAAGGCGCGGGCGAGAGCACACCGGGCTTTGTCCGTTCCACAAAGAGAAAACCCCGTCCTTCACGGTTAATGAGGAAAAGGGCTTCTACCATTGCTTTGGCTGCGGCCAGCACGGCGATGCGATTAGCTTCGTCATGGAAACAGAAAGCCTGAGTTTCCCTGAAGCGGTCGAACGACTGGCAAATGCCGCCGGCATGGAAGTTCCGCGCGCCACGCCTGAGGAAGTGCAACGCGAGAAACGGCGCGGCGGCCTCCTTGAAGCTGTTGAGGCGGCGACCGTCTGGTTCGAACGTCGGTTGCGAGGCCCGGAAGGTAAGGTAGCACTCGACTATTTTACATGGCGTGGCCTCGACTCCGAGACAATTGCCAGGTTCCGCCTCGGGTATGCGCCCGTGCTAGGCCGTGGAGAAGCGAGCCGCCTCTCCGCGGATCTTCTTCAGCAAGGCTTCGAGATCGAGACCATGGTCGAAGCAGGATTATTGAACGTTCCGGAAGACGGTCGACCGCCATATGACTTTTTCCGCGGTCGCGCGATGTTCCCGATCACCGACCGACGGGGCCGGGTCATCGCATTTGGTGGCCGGGTGATAGGAGACGGTGAACCCAAATACCTTAACACTCGTGATACACCGCTCTTCGACAAGCGACGCACCTTATATAACCTCGCCAATGCACGCGAGGCCTGCCGGGACGCGCCCGAGATGATCGTCGCCGAAGGTTACATGGACGTGATCGCCTTGGATCGAGGCGGATTTCCGGCGGCGGTGGCACCACTCGGTACAGCATTGACTGAAGAACAGATCGAGGCTTTGTGGAAGCTCATCGACGAACCATTGTTGTGTTTCGACGGCGACAATGCAGGCCGCCGCGCCGCCGGACGGGCTGCGGACCGAGCGCTTCCATTGCTGAAGCCCGGCAAGTCGATTCGTATTGCGTTCATGCCGCAGGGAGAGGACCCGGACAGTATGTTGTCGGATCAGGGGCCGGCCGCCATCCGCAACGTGCTTGACGGCGCTCGGCCATTGGCGGAAGTGGTTTGGGAAATGGAGCGCGACGCCGCACCGGCGGACACACCGGAGCGGATTGCGGGACTGAAGGCCCGTCTTCGTCAGAAGGCCGCCACAATTAGTGATCCAATCGTCCGCGAACAATATCGTAATCTTTTTGATGAACGAACCGCCCCGCAGCCCCGACAGGCCGGCAAACGAATAAAGCGTGGTGGCAGGTTGCAATTTTTCGAGACTCGGCCACGAACAAACTTGGCGGCGGCAGCTTCAAGCTCATTCTGGCAGCGGCTCCTGATGGCCGCGTTGGTCAACCATCCGGGCTTGATTGACGACTTTGGCGAAGCCTTGGTAGATGTAAATTTGGAAACGAACCTTGATAAATTGCGTGCTGAGCTTCATGTGATTTTTGCTGCAAATCCGGACCTTGACGTTCAGGTGTTGCATAGCCACCTCAAAGAAAGCGGATTCGCTGACATCCTATTGCACGTGCTGGATCGAAGCGTTTTGGAACACGGAGCATTCGCACGTTCCGATGCGCCGTTGGAGGTGGCGCGCGACGGCGTCGGCCGGATTCTCAGCGAGTTTCAGAGGCAACGGCAAATGGCGGATCTTAAGGCCTTCGGGCGGGAAGCGGCGCGCGATGGCACTGAAGAGAGTTACGCAAGGTTCCTGCAACGGGGGAAAATTGTCCGGGAATCTGCGAAGGCGGAAGACGGCGCAGACTAAAGCGCGTGAAAATATTGGGGGAATTGGGACCGCGCGCTTCAAAATGGATCGTGCGTATCTGATTTAAAACGACCTGCGACGAGGGCGATAGCGAATGGCGAGCAAGGCAGCGGCAGTACGCGAAAGCGACGCCAACGATCAAAATGACAGCGCAACCGATGGCCCGCTGATGGACAGCGTGACGGCCGCAGTCAAGAAATTGATCTCGAAAGGCAAAGAACGCGGATACATCACCATCGATGAATTGAACGCCGTCATGCCGCCCGATGATTCGGCATCCGAACAGATTGAAGACGTCATGACCTTGTTCTCGGAAATGGGTGTGAACGTCGTCGAGAATGAGGAAACGGAAGAGCCATCCGAGCGTGCCGAAGAAAGCAATTCCACGAGCCCGCGGGCGTCCGGAAATCTAAACGACGACGATATCGGCCGCACGGACGACCCTGTCCGAATGTATTTGCGGGAGATGGGCAGTGTCGAACTGCTTTCCCGTG
>DJKK01000207.1 GCA_002434595.1 Alphaproteobacteria bacterium UBA6544
GCCAACCATCGTCGATCTCCCGTTCGTCTATCGGATGTCCGATAGGTAGGGTAGCACATCGTAAGCAAACTGCTCTAGCGACACCATTCTCTGTGGCTGATCTCCCAGGAAATCGAAAACGAAATGTCGGACGCCGGCATCATGAAATTCCTTGATCTTACCGGCAACATCCTCGGGTGTCCCCATGGCGCAATAGCGCTCCGCCGCACGACGGAAATCCATTGCGTAGCGCTCCGACAGCAACTCCGACGCCTTGTCCCAGGCTTTGTCATATGTCTCGTCGATACAACAGAACAGGAGATGGCCAGAGCCAAAGTCGTCGATCTCGCGCCCCGCCTCTTCCGCCGCCTCTTCAATTTTCGTGAGAGCCTCCCGGAACATATCCGGCGTAATCACATAGGACAGATACCCATCTGCTAGTCGGCCGGTCCGCTTCAGCGCAGCCTCGGAACGACCGCCGCACCAAATGGGCGGCCCACCCTTCCGAAATGCGGCCGGCTGCATATGGACTTCTTCGAAGGGGTAAAACTTACCCTCATGGGCGACCGGCTCTCCCGTCCATAATTTCCGCATCACTTCGATGCCTTCGGTAAGACGAGCACCGCGTTCACCAGTTGGCACGTCAACCAATTGCCATTCTTTTGGAAACTCGCCTCCGACACCAACTCCGAAGATAAACCGGCCTTCCGAGAGATGATCGAGGCTTGCGGCCTGCTTCGCCGCCGCCGCCGGATGTCGCATCGGCAAGAGATAGACGCCGGATGCGACCGTCAGTTTCCGGCTATATGCACAGGCATGCGCGAGTTGGACGAACGGATCAAGGATCGGCAGAGTGAAGGCAAGGTGGTCGCCGACCCAGACCGAATCGAAGTCGAGTTGATCCAGCATTTCGACTGTTTTCTCGGTCAGGTCCGGTGTGGGTAGACGGGTCTGAATGCCGAACTTGGTCTCATTCGCGAGTGGTAGAGGCATAACTGCATGGCCTTCTTTCGATGTGCGAGAACTATATCGAGGCTATCCTTTCGATGGGACGTGTCAATCGACACTTTCGTCTGGACTTAGCCTCCACCCAAGCCATTTGACCTTATCATTGCAAAATTCGGAGGTTCCGATGACGGACAAGCTGCTGTTCGATGTCAGCGACAAGATCGCGACGATCACTTTCAACAATCCAGAAAAACTGAATGCGTTTACTGCCGAAATGATCGACGCCTACGCCGACCGCCTCGAAGAGTGCAGGATGCGCGAAGACGTCTGGGCTATCATCATCACAGGGGCAGGACGCGGTTTCTGTTCAGGGGGTGACACTGGGCGGATGGGTTCGGACGCACCGCCGACACCGGCCGAGATCAAGTCCGGGTTGTGGGATCGCATCCAACTCATCTCGCTGAAAATGGCTGAAATCGACAAGCCTGTCATAGCCGCGGTCAACGGCGTCGCGGTGGGCGCCGGGATGGATATGGCACTTCATGCGGATCTGAGGGTTGCGGCCGAGAGTGCTCGTTTCGCGGAGACCTATGTACGCGTTGGTCTCGTTCCCGGAAATGGGGGCGCGTGGTTCCTGCCGCGCCTCATTGGCATGCCACGTGCGCTCGAGATGCTGTGGAGCGCTGATTTTGTTGATGCTAATAAGGCGCTTGAGTATGGCCTTGTTAACAAAGTCGTTCCCGATGACAAGTTGATGGAAGAGACGCGCGAGTATGTCGGCAGACTGGTTAATTCTTCGCCAATTTCTGTCAGGCTGATCAAACGCACGATGAAGGCGAGTATGACCATGGACCTTCGGAGTTCGCTTGATATGGTTTCCTCGCATATGATCCTCGCCCGTTCGAGTGAAGACCATAAGGAAGCCATTGCTGCTTGGCGTGAGAAACGCCCCGGGAACTATGGCAACAAGTAAAGACGTCGATTATCCGCCAGTATAATGCAGCGACCGACCTTAGCTCGAACTGAAAAACAAGCATGTTACTCAAAAGGATTACGCTTCTGGTCCTTGCGGCAGCATTCACCGCCATGGCATCTGCCTGTTCGCCGGAGGTTGGCAGAAAAGAATGGTGCAAGGACCTCAAAGCCAAGCCGAAAGGTGACTGGTCCGCAAACGAGGCAATGGGATTCACCAAACACTGCATCTTCTAAATCGACACATTAGAGAGCGGGAAGTTCTACTTCCCGTCCTCCTCCGCATAGGGCGGTGCCTTGAAGTATTGTGGGAAGTCACCGATTGCCTTCATATCGACCTCGAGGATACAAGGACCGGTGACATCTAGGGCGTTGGACAGCCCCTCTTCTAGTCCATCGGCGCGATCGACCCTGACGTAGTGCATACCTGCGACGTCGCATAGTTTTTCCAGATCCGGGCCAAGAAGATCACCAAAATAATGTCGCCCCCCATACAACGTGCTCTGGATGTGTTTGATCACGCCGTAGCCTTTGTCGTTCATCACAACGAAAACAATGTCGACCTTCTCCTGTACGGCAGTCCAGAGTTCGGTCAGGTTTAGGAAGAACCCGCCGTCCCCACACATACACACAACCTTACGACCGTTCGCACCAAGTGCGGCACCGATGCCAAGCTGCATGCCCGGTCCGATAGCCGCGCCGATCGGGTACACGTTATCCCGAGGATTGTAGAGCGGGAAAGTACGGTTACCCCATGTGCTATTATTCAGCGTGATATCGCGGACCCAGACGGCATCCCGCGGCATCGCAGCACGCATTTGCAGCGGAAAACTCGCATAATCGCCGAAGGCCTTTGGATAGTTCTCATACGCGGCTGTCTTCGCTGACGCGGCATCGACAGATAGGCTTGGATCAACCGAGAGGTCGCCTCCTGATGCCAGACGGTCGGCCAGCGCTGCAAGGGCGGCGCTAGCTTCACCGCAGTGAAATATTCGGCTCGTATAGGTTCGGCCATTCGCCGCCGGATCAACGTCGATCTGGATCAAATTCTCCGGCAGCGGCATGCTCATATCCGCCGTTTCGTGTCCCCGCAAGCGGCAGCCCGCTACCAGTAGAAGGTCGACACTCTTGAGGAATTCTCCAACATCAGGTGTCGTGGCCAGAGACCCCAAACTCATAGGATGGTCTTCGGGTATAACACCTCTTCCATTCCAACTGGTGATCACCGGAATACCCAGATCGACCAATTGGGCGACCGCCGCACCGGCAAACTTGCCGCCATTGCCAACCCACAGAAGCGGCCGTTTTGCGCATTTAAGTTGAGCTGCTATCTCGTCGAGGCTGGCATTGCTGCCCGCGTCGGGAATCGGTGTCTGCAACTGGAGCGTCGCGAGTTCGGCGGGACGCGTGATTTTTGTTCGCTGAATGTCGATGGGTATCTCGACACTGACAGGCCCCATCGGCGGTGTCATGGCTTCGCTCGCGGCCTTTATTAGTGTGCCCAAAGCCGTTGATGCAGAACGCACCCGATATGCAGACTTCGATACTGAACGCAACATACCAAGCTGATCGGGTACATCGTGGACTGCACCCTGCCCCAAATCCATGTTCGGCGTTGCGGTTTGGCCGGTCAGATGAAGCATCGGCGTTCCGGCAAATCGTGCTTCCACCAAAGCACCGGCTGCATTTGCAGCGCCCGGTCCAGTGCTCGTAAACAACACACCAAGTTCCCCCGAGACACGCGCATAGGCATCGGCCATATGCCCGCCACCCGCTTCTCCGCGAGCCATAATGAAGCGGATTGCGTTCCGTCTGCCGATCGCATCAAGCATGGGAATATTGTGGATCGAGATCACTCCGAAGGTCGTCGATACACCGATCTGTTGCAGGAATTCGGCGACCAAATCACCGATCAGAATCTCTTCAGCCGAAGCCGTCATAAATACTAACCCTCACAATTGAATTCTTACGAAGCGCTGCGACGCTGCGCCGTTTCCCGAACCTAAGTATCGTTAAACCATAGAGTGCCAACCGCTATTACGATTTCGACGGGCTATTTATCCGTTAAGGGAAAATTAAATATGTGATATGAATTTTATGCGGCCCGATTTCGGAGTAACCGAAACCCGACGTCTAACGAGGCGGGAATATGTCAAGAAATTCCCACGCAACCCCCTGATGGCTGCTCTACTGGCTTTGGCACTGTCGGCAATTATGCATTCTCCAGCTGTATTCGCGGACGATGCCGCAACGGCGTAACCCCAGAGCGAAGGCACCAACGATCCCCCCGAAGCTGTAAATCGCTGAACGACGGGTCTGAACAACATCATCCAAGTGTTCGTGCAGAAACCGGTGGTCGGTCTTTAACATGGGAGTGGCGCCCGACAAGCTGCAAAATGGCATTTCGAACGCGGCCAGAAATTTCAGCAAACCGATCACCGTGGCTCAAGTTTTCGGCAAGACGATATGGAAAACGCGGGCGCGGCCACAAACCACTTCCTGTGTGACGCGACCGGCGATAATGCCGCATCGCTCGCCAACCCGTTGCCGCTGGCGGTTGGTGCGGAACAAGGTCTGGTCAGGTATTCCGACAACCAAGAGGAAATCAAATCGATACGCGAAAACGCAATTGATGGATACGTCGCTCAACGGGAGGTCTATAAAAGTTACCGTGAGGCACAAATCCGTAACGGTGCCCCGGTTCCAGGGCCGGTGATTGAACTTGCCAAAAATCCAGACGACGATAAGCAGGAAACCAAGAGATAGACAATAACTTGCGCGCCGCAACGCTGAATAGCACCGGAAGAAAAAAGGGGCCTCCTACGGGACGCCCCTTCCGATTCTGTCACCTGGTACTCAACAAAGAGTCGCGTTAGTCCCAGACCTTCTCCGGCAATGGCAATCCGGCAAAATCTTCGTCTGTAAGCGGATTTTCCGGTGTGATTCCCATGAATTCGGTCATCGCCATTACAATTTGTCGAACGTGCTGACCCGAATGCCAAGTTGAGCGCTCCAGGACCTCATGCAACGGCTTCTTGCCGAAATAGGTATCGACAATAGCCTTGCCATCTTTGTGAGAATACCCGTCCCACCAAGCGTTGAGCCGAGCGCGCACGTCGTCCCCGAAGGATGCAATCTGCTCAATCGTTTGCATTTCTGCCGGAGGAATGTCGCTATAATAACTGTAGGTGAGCTCGGCACCGTTAGCGCTGTCCATTAGCCCTTCGGCAATTCGAAAGACGTGATAGGTCAACTCGCGATATGTCCTATCGCGGTCCAGTATCTGACCACCAAGCCGATCATCCGGAATTTGGCGAATATGACGCGCCGCCGCCTCTAAAATCATGTCGTATTTTCCGATCAGCGCCTTCGGCGAAAGCTGCGGACTGGTATCAACGTCGAGATCAAGAAATTCCGCTACATTGCTAATGGACTGGGCGAAAACGAACGCATCGCCCTTGGAGACGATAGGGACCGACTTCGCACCGAGGCTTTGCAGCAGCGCCATACCTTCCGGATTGCCTGCGATATTGATCGATTCGTGTTCTATATTTTGGGACGAAAGAAACTCTTTCGCTCTAAGACAGCTCGTTCACCCAGGTTGCCAAAAGACGCGTACGATGTCGCCCATGGTATCCCTCCTCGGAGTTGTTCCTGTTGTTTCCTTGAGATTGACTATAAAGCAGTAGCCGGCTCCATCAACGTTCGCGAATAAGCGAATACGTAAAGAACAGCGCGGCGGTAATCATCACGGCAAGT
>DJKK01000047.1 GCA_002434595.1 Alphaproteobacteria bacterium UBA6544
GATCGGCAGCGCGGTGCGGCCTGTCGTCTCTTCGACTTCCCTTGCCAAGACTTCACAGGAATCGATCTTCCGGCTGGTGATGACCACATCTGCGCCCGCATCTGCAAAGGCGAGGACCATCTCCCGGCCTAACCCGCGGCTTCCGCCGGTGATGACAACAATCTTACCGTTTAGATCGAAATAGTTCTTCGCCATGCCGGACCTCTAGAGCGCGTTCTCGGCGAGGACACGTAGTGCCTCGACGCTGGCCCCACGGCTCACCAGAGTATGCACATGTCCTTGCCTCGCCGCTTTATTCCAGTCCTGCAAACGTTCTATGATCCGTTCCTTCGGGCCGACTAGCGCGGTCCGGTCGACGAGTTCGTCAGGTACCGCATCAACCGCTTCCTTACGGCGTCCAGCAAGGAAGTGGTCCTGGATTTCCACAGCGGCGTCGACATATCCGATCCGCTTGGCAAAATCATTATAGAAGTTCTTGTCGCGCGCACCCATTCCGCCGATGTAGAAGGCCAAATTCTCTCGTACCGGCTGCCGGGCCTCTTCCAGGTCGTCGTTCATTCGGACCTGACAATAGGCAAGCACCATAAAGTCGGAGAGGCTCTTCCCGCCGCCTGCTTTCTCGAGGCCGGCGTTGATGTCCTGCTCGAAGATGTCGAACCGGTCCGGGTCCATATAAATCGGGATAAAACCATCGACGATCTCAGCCGCGGCCTTCACGCCGGACGGGGAAATCGCTGCAGAGACGATCGTTAGATTGGGATCACCGTGCAGCACGCTTTTCAGCGGCTTGCCGAGACCGGTTGTGCCGTCGCCAGTAATTGGGATCTGATAATGGAAACCTTGATGCTGAAGCGGCTCCTTCCGCTCCATAATCTTCCGTATGATCTCCACGTATTCCCGTAACCGCGTGAGCGGCCGCCCATAGGGAACGCCATACCAACCTTCGATCACCTGCGGCCCGGAAGGGCCGAGCCCCAGAATGAAACGGCCATCGGAGAGATGGTCAAGCGTCATCGCCGTCATTGCGACGCTGGAAGGGGTGCGCGCCGGCATTTGAACGATTCCCGTGCCAACCTTAATCTTGCTGGTCTGCGCCAGAATCCACGCGGCCGGTGAAAGCGCGTCTGACCCCCAAGCTTCCGCCGTCCAGACGGAGTCAAAACCGAGGTTTTCTGCCTCGTGAACGTAGTCCATATCGATCGACGCCTTGTTGCCGCCGGTACCCAGGGTTAGCCCGAGTTTCAATGCCATTTTGATGTTCCTTCCGTTGACGTCGCCGCCCGACACGGCGACCGCCGTGGAGCGCTAAAGCGTATTTAGCCTAGATTACCGCGAAAGCCACATTACGTAGGTCTTGCGGCGGCCGGGCCCGCCCCTTTTACTGCACCTAGGAACGCAATCGACAAAAAAATCGGGATGCATCGCTAATGACGGATACCTACAAGATCGCCATTGTCGGCGGCACAGGAGATTTGGGATCGGGCCTAGCGAAGCGCTGGGCCCGCGCGGGACACGAGATCGTCATCGGCTCACGGGATGCCGGACGCGCCGGCGATACCGCGGCGCGGTTCAACGAAGAGGCAGGAACGAGCTCGATCTCGGGTCTCGAAAATTCGGACGCTGCGGCGGCAGGTGAAATTGTTGTGCTGACGGTCCCTTACGAAAACCATGCGCCAACCCTGGAGGCGATCAAGGACAAGGTGCAAGGCAAGATCGTTGTCGATGTCACGGTGCCATTGATGCCGCCGAAAGTACGCACGGTACAACTTCCTGAAGGCGGCAGCTGCGCCAAGGCAGCACAAGCGTTACTCGGAAGCGAGGTTCGCGTCGTCTCCGCATTTCAGAATGTCGCTGCCGCGCATCTCTCCGATCTGGAACACGATATCGACTGCGACGTGTTGGTTTGCGGCAATAATCCGGAGGCGCGTGAAGTGATCGTCAAACTAGCCAGGGACGCCAGCATGAAAGCTTGGCATGCGGGCGTAATCGCTAATTCCGCTATCGCCGAGGCTCTTACCTCAGGTCTGATTTTCATGAACGGGCGTTACAAGATTGACGGCGCCGGAATCCGCATCACCGGCACCCCCGGTTCAGCGGCCAAGGACTAAGACTGGTCCAATGCCGGATCGCCTGACATTGCTCGCCCTTGAAGGCGTTCCGATGGTCCGACCGGATGACGACCTCGCCGCGATCGTGGACGACGCCATCGCGGCGATCGGAGAGACACTCGATGATGGCGACATCATTGTGGTCGCACAGAAGATCGTCTCGAAGGCCGAGGGACGCATTGTCGACCTGCGCAATATTGTACCCAGCGATCAGGCCATTACATTGGCCAAATCCGTCGACAAAGACCCCCGTCAAGTCGAGGTCATCCTGCGCGAGAGCCGGGCAGTCGTCCGCGAGAAGCCGGGCGTCCTGATTGTCGAAAACAACCTCGGCCTAATCATGGCGAATGCCGGGGTGGACCATTCCAATGTCGAATCCGACGCGCCGGATGAAACCGTTCTGCTGTTGCCTGCGGATCCCGACGCGAGCGCCGAACAATTGCGACAAGGGCTTGCGGCGCGCTTGGGCGCTTCAGTCGGCGTAATCGTCAATGACAGCGTCGGCCGTCCCTGGCGGATCGGTACGACCGGACTCGCCATCGGCGTTGCTGGCCTGCCCGCCGTCGTCGATCTGCGCGGAGACACAGACCTATATGGCCGCGAGCTGCGCGTCAGCGAGCAAGCCGTAGCCGATGAATTGGCGGCGGCAGCGTCACTACTGCAGGGACAAGGCGCGGAAGGAAAACCGGTCGTCCTTATCCGCGGGTTCACGTCGAACGCACCGAAGCAGCCGGCGACCGCCGCTTTACGGCCCGCGGAACAGGATATGTTCCGATGAGCGGGACAAACGTGCTGGCGCTATCCGGCGGTGTCGGCGGCGCCAAGCTGGCGCTTGGACTGACCCACCTATTACCGTCAGACAGCCTCACAGTCGTTGCTAACACGGGAGACGACTTTACCCATCTAGGTCTCCAAATTTGTCCTGATATCGACACGGTCATCTATACACTGTCCGATCTTGCCGATAAGGAACGCGGCTGGGGTCGCGCGAGCGAAACCTGGAACTTCATTTCGGCAATGGGTCGCCTTGGCGGCGAAGACTGGTTCCACCTCGGAGACGGCGACCTCGCCATGCATGTCTATCGCACGGAGCGACTGGCGGCAGGCGATACATTATCCGAAGTGACGTCCGATGTTGCCTTGCAGCTTGGAATTGGTGCCCGTGTCGTGCCGATGACCGACGATACGGTCGCAACTGTCGTGAAAACACCGACAGGTGAGCTTTCCTTCCAGCACTACTTCGTCCGAGACCGTTGCGAGCCAACAGTCTCAGGGTTTCGATTCGAAGGAATCGAAGCGGCCGCGCCGTCCCCGGGGTTGGCAGCGAGCCTCAATGGCAACCTGGACGCCATCCTGATTACGCCGTCGAATCCCTTCGTAAGCATCGACCCTATTCTTTCACTTTCCGGCGTAGGCGACGCAATCTCTGCTGCTCCAGCACCTGTGGTTGCGGTCTCCCCGATCGTGGGGGGTGTTGCCATCAAGGGGCCGGCGGCTAAGATGATGGCCGAGCTCGGCATGCCGACGGAAGCGCGTGAAGTTGCACGATTTTACGAAGGGCTAATCGACGGATTTGTAATCGACCGTCGCGACGAAGATCAGGCTCCCGCGATCGAGGCAATTGGCATGGCGGTTTGGGTGACCGATACGGTAATGAACGATCTCGAAGACCGTATTACACTTGCGCGGGAGTGCTGCAGATTTGCCGAGGAGCTTGCGGCATGACGTTGGCGCTCGTCCCAATGAAAGACCTTGGCGAGGCGAAGCAACGCCTTTCAACCCTGCTCGATGAGCCGGAGCGCACGGGGTTGGTCTATGCAATGTTGCGTGATGTCATCACGGCCTTACGCGCCGCAACAAATGTCGACGAGATTGCCATCGTCGCGCATGATCGGGGTTATCTAGATTTTGGCGTCGATTTCGTCGAGGAAGCGGTTAACGAAGGTTATAACGAGGCCGTCGCACATGCGCTTTCAAGGCCGCCACTGACGGCAAGAGATGCGTTGCTTGTGCTGCCAGGTGATGTTCCCGGTGCCCGGCCGGAAGAGATCGACCGGCTTGCCGCGCCCGCGTCTCCCGGCACCGTCCGGATCGCGCCGGCGCGTGACAGTGACGGCACCAATGGTCTCATGCTGGCACCACCTGGACTGATGGCGACGGCCTTCGGCCCCGGCAGTTTTGCCCGGCACGCCGCGCTCGCCGAGGCCAAAGAGGCAACTGTAGAGAAGACCAACGGCGATGGAATAGCGTTCGATATCGACACACCGGGCGATCTTGTCGACTTCTGCGCCGTTGACGGCCAAAGTGAAACCCACACATACCTTGACGTGAGCGGAATCCGCAGGCGACTGTTGGCGGAATACCCGCATGGATTTACGGACGGCAAAACTTAGCGTGACGATCCGAAATACCCCTTTCCTGGAAGACTACGCGGCGCGCGCGCTTGCGACGCGGACGGACCTTGACCAAATGATGTCCGATGCCGCCGCGCTGCGCGATCAAGGTTATGGCCGTATCATCACGTATTCTCGGAAAGTTTTCATTCCGTTAACGAAATTATGCCGAGATGTCTGCCATTATTGCACATTCGCGCAGACACCACGAAATCTGGAAGAAGCCTACCTTTCTCCGGAACAGGTGCTGGCCATTGCACGGGAAGGTGCCGCGGCCGGCTGCAAGGAGGCGCTATTCACACTTGGTGACAAGCCGGAATTGCGCTATCAGGCCGCCCGGGACGCGTTGCAGACACTTGGGTGCGATTCAACGATTTCCTATCTCCGTGAGATGGCGCAACTGGTTTATGAGGAGACCGGCCTGCTGCCACATCTGAATCCGGGCGTACTCTCTGCAGCCGAGATTGCCAACTTGCGCGAGGTCTCTGTCAGCATGGGCATGATGCTGGAAAGTGCCTCACCGCGCCTATTGGAGAAGGGACAGTGCCACTACGGCTCGCCCGACAAGGATCCGGCCGTTCGCCTCGCCTCCATGGCGGAAGCGGGACGGCACAAGGTCCCTTTCACAAGCGGAATATTAATCGGAATCGGTGAAACACGCGAAGAACGGATCGATTCGCTTTTGGCCCTTCGCGCGCTTCAAGTGGAGCATGGCCATATTCAGGAAATCATAATTCAGAACTTCCGGGCCAAGCCCGATACCTTGATGGCAGATGCCCCTGAGCCGACGCTCGAGGACCTACAGTGGACGATAGCCACCGCACGCCTGATTTTTGGCCCCGAGATGTCGATCCAGGCCCCACCGAACCTGAGTGGCCAGAACGCCAGCGACCTAATCCCGGCCGGGATCAACGATTGGGGCGGCGTCTCGCCCGTCACACCGGATCATGTGAATCCTGAAGCGCCATGGCCGCATCTCGCGACTTTGGCGCAAGCAACGGCACGACAGGACAAGATCCTCGCGGAACGGCTTGCCGTCTATCCCGATTACGCTTTTGGGAATGAGGTCTGGCTAGACCCCATGTTTCGCGCCGAGGTACTGCGCCGCATCGATTCAGATGGGCTCGCACGGACCGACGATTGGTCGCCCGGCATGGCGGACGACCAGTCCCTGCCGGCGCCGACGGTCTTGCTGGAACTGGGCCAAAGTCGTGAACTGAATGCCATTCTGGCGCGCGGTTCGTCGGGCGACGACCTATCAGAGGCCGATATTGTGAGGCTTTTCTCCGCCCGGGCGGGCGAGGTTGAGAGCATTGCCGCTGTGGCGGACGACATTCGTGCGGAGGTTAACGGCGATACCGTCAGCTATGTCGTCAACCGCAACATCAATTACACGAACGTCTGCTATTTCGGATGTAAGTTCTGCGCCTTCTCGAAAGGCAAGACCAATGAGGCGCTGCGCGGCAAGCCATACGATCTTGCGATGGACGAGATTGTCCGCCGAGCGGAAGAAGCTTGGGATCGGGGTGCAACAGAAGTTTGCCTGCAGGGCGGCATCCATCCGGATTACACCGGCGAGACATATATCGAGATTCTTAGAACGCTGAAATCCGTCCTGCCGGAACTCCATGTCCACGCCTTCACACCGCTCGAAGTATCCCAGGGTGCACGCACGCTCGACCTGTCGCTCGAGACATTCCTCGGTATGCTGAAGGATGAAGGTCTCGGCACCTTGCCGGGCACGGCTGCGGAAATTCTCGACGACGAAGTCCGCGCGACACTTTGCCCGGACAAGATCAACACGGCGCAATGGCTCGAAGTGATGGAGACGGCGCACGGTCTTGGGCTCCGGAGCACGGCGACGATTATGTTCGGGCATATAGAACAACCGGTGAATTGGGCACGCCATCTACTCCGTCTGCGTGACCTGCAGAAACGCACCGGCGGCTTTACAGAATTGGTCCCTTTGCCTTTTGTGCATATGGAAGCGCCAATCTACCTCAAGGGCGCCGCACGAAAGGGACCGACCTGGCGTGAAGCGCTGCTGATGCATGCGGTGTCACGAATATCCCTGCATCCGCATTTCGAAAACGTTCAGACGTCTTGGGTCAAACTTGGAGCAGACGGCATCGCTGCATGTCTCGACGCCGGTTGCAATGACGTCGGCGGAACCCTGATGAACGAAACAATCACCCGGTCTGCCGGCGCCGCCCACGGACAGGAGATGCCACCGGCGGCCCTTGAAGCGGTGATCACCGGCACCAGCCGGATGCCGCAGCAACGCACTACGCTCTATGACGATGCGCCCGAAGCACGCCGCGCGCGTTCCTTCGATGCGCCGCCAGTCGCGCCCATCGTGGAAACTTCGCTGCGCAAGAGAGATCGTAAGAAAAGGCGAGATACCTTGGTTCGGCCCGGCCTCGAAGTACCGAGTGCTGCCGAATAAATTGGTTGGATAGGTCGCGTATTCGGCCGGCTCCCAGCATTTGGAGACAGTGACATGACGGTAGGGATCGGACTCGGGCTTTCCAATTACACCTTTTCCACAGCCGAGTGCTATTGGGACTGGGTGCGTATGTGCGACGACGAGGGCGTAGACTCCCTTTGGCAGACAGACCGTCTGGTTTCCCGCGAGCCCTTCCTTGAATGCATGAGCGCGATGGCCGCCCTCGCCGGGGCGACCAAAAAAATCAAGTTCGGCATGAACGTGGCGTCGCTCGGAATTCGCGACCCGCTGATCACTGCCAAGGAATGCGCCACCATCGACTATCTGTCGAACGGACGGTTGTTGCCTGCCTTCGGCCTTGGAAGCAATCGTTCGCGAGATTGGATCGCCAGCGGAAGAGAGACCAAGGCGCGTGGACAACGGATGAACGAAGCCCTTCAGATCATGACCCGTCTCTGGAAGGACGGTGAAGTCACATTCCACGGAAAACATTTCCAGTATACCGACGCGGTCATATCGCCGCGTCCTGTACAAAACCCTCTGCCGTGCTGGATTGGCGGAAGCGCGCGGGCTGCCGTCGAACGCACGGTTGATTATGGCAATGGCTGGCAGGCATCTTTCCAGACACCGGAAGAAGCCGGGAAGGTCGTCGCGGAGATTCTACAATACGCAAAGGAGCAGGGTAAACACATGGACCCTGACCATATGGGTATCGGTTTTGGGGTTCGCTTCGGTAGTTGGGAAGACCCGATCGTGCAGAAGACGGCGGACGCATTCAAGAAACGTAGCGGCCGCGATCCGAAGACAGGCATGGCGATCGGCGATGCGGAGGATATCCTCGCTATGATCGAGAGCTATATTCCGCATGGAATCTCAAAATTCATTCTGCGTCCCATCGGCGATGGCGATGATGAAATGATGGCCCAAACCAGACGATTGGTTGAAGAGGTCTTACCGCACGCACGCATCTTCACCGAGCGCCGGAAACTCACCAACTGACGCGCAAGATTTATGGACAAGCAGAGCGTTCACATTCCGCAATCGGCAATTCTGCCCTATCGCGTGCGGAAAGCAGGCCCCGAATTTCTTCTCATTCCGTCGATCTGCTCCGGTCGATGAGCACTGCCCAAAGGCCATATCGCCTCCGACATGACACCTCGTCAGTC
>DJKK01000181.1:0-5512 GCA_002434595.1 Alphaproteobacteria bacterium UBA6544
ATGAATTCATCATCGCCGAAGCCCTGGACCTCGCTCTTGGTGCGGCTACCGGAAGCGACTTCGAGGAGGCGGTCGAAGATGCGGCTGCCCATCTCGCGGATCGAGACACCGTCATCCACCACAACGCCGCAATTGATGTCCATGTCTTCTTCCATATGGCGGTACATCGTCGAGTTGGTGGCGAGCTTGAGGCTCGGCGAGGGTTTGCAACCGTATACCGATCCGCGTCCCGTCGTGAAGCAGACGATGTTGGCGCCGGCCGCGACCTGCCCCGTGATCGAACACGGATCGTAACCTGGTGAATCCATGAAGACGAAACCTTTCACATTCACCTCTTCCGCATATTTGTAGACCCCCGTAAGATTTGTCGTTCCGCCCTTGGCTGCGGCGCCGAGGGATTTCTCGAGGATCGTCGTGAGCCCGCCTGCCTTGTTGCCGGGGCTCGGATTGTTGTTCATCTCGCCCTTGTTGCGCGCCGTGTATTCCTCCCACCAGCGAATACGTTCGATAAGCTTGGCACCGACCTCGGGCGTCTCGGCGCGCCGGGTTAGCAGGTGCTCGGCGCCATAGATCTCCGGTGTCTCGCTCAGGATCCCTGTGCCGCCGTTCTCAACCAGAAGATCGACCGCCGCTCCCAGCGACGGGTTCGCAGTGATGCCTGAATAAGCGTCGGAGCCACCGCATTGCAGCGCCAGTGTGAGCTCGCTCGCAAGCACCGTCTCGCGCCCGACCGCGTTCGCCATGGGCAGCATTTCTTTAACGATCTCAACACCGCGCGCGACCGTCTTCCGTGTGCCGCCAGTATCCTGAATGGTCATGGTCCGAAACTCCGGTCCGCGCTCGATACCGTAGGCCTCCAACAGAAAATCGATCTGGTTCACCTCGCAACCGAGGCCGACCAAAAGTATGCCGCCAAAATTCGGATGCCGGGCAAATCCCCAGAGAGTACGCTGCAGGTTCTCATACCCCTCGCCTGAATCCGCCATGCCGCAGCCGGTGGCATGGACACACGCCACAATTCCGTCGACGTTAGGATAATCAGCGAGGGCACCCGCATTTACCATATCCGCGATGTAGCGCGCTACGGTCGCTGAACAGTTCACGCTGGTCAAAATGCCGATATAGTTGCGCGTCGCCACCTTACCGTTGGCCCGGCGGATGCCCTGGAACGTAGCGCGGTTTCCATCCGGCACGAAGGCCGTTGCCCGCGCTGCGGTCGAGTGGGCGTAGTCGCGTTCGAAAATCTGCATCTCGATGTTATGGGTATGCAAATATCCGCCGGGTGCGATGTCCTCTTTCGCAAACCCGATGATCTGATCGTACTTGCGGATCGCCTCACCCTTGGCGATGGCCATAGTGGCGATCTTGTGTCCGGGTGGAACCTGCGCCAATGCCAAAACGTCCTCCCCCGGAATTTCCGTCCCAGAGAGAATGTCCGCGCGCGCCACGACGACGTTGTCGTCTTCATGCAGGCGAATGGTGATTTGTGCAGCGTCGCTCATTCTTGGACCTCCCCAACATCATAAAGGAAATGGGAATTTAAATGAGGATATTAACAACGGAAGCACAAACGAAAGTTAAAATCTTTCAGCTATAAATTATTCTTACTGTCGTCTGTCGTACCGTCGCTGCGACAGCTTTGATTTGCCGTATGGCAGTAAAGAATATCGACGCTGTCTTGCATACAAGGCTTAACACTTTCAGATTCTCATCAGGACCACCTACGCAGTTTTTCATCGTTTACTGACGGCATTCGCTTCTATGGCCGACGCACCCGATTTGATAAAAACTCTGGCCGACCCAACGCCCAACCTAGCAATTGCGCTTCACTTCATTGCGAAACTCGCTATTCTCTGCCATCGAATTAATGTCGATACGGCTGGAAACGGGGCTGATTTCGCACCTCTTCCAAGAGAAACTGCCCATGTCTATCGAACTCTTTATCGAGAAATGGTCCGCGCCGACAGGGGATGTTCTTTATCCCTGGTCTATCTGGCGGGACGGGCGGCAGGTTCACCATGGACAGCGTATGCGCACGGCGGAAGAGGCCGAGCAGGAAGGGCTGCACTATTGTCAACATATCCTGGGAGAAGTGCCAGAGCGGGTCACGCGGCTCTAAATAGATGCAAAACCAAAACAGGATGATGAGGGAACAGCGGATATGGAATTCGGACTAAAGGATAAAGGCGTTATCGTCACGGGCGGAACCCGCGGTATCGGCTTTGCCATCGCCAACGCGTTTGCGGCGGAAGGTGCCAACGTTTCGATCTGTGGACGCACGCAAGCGTCGCTCGATGCGGCGCGGGAAAAACTCGCCGGACACGGCGGTACGGTGCATGCAGCCGCCTGCGATGTCGGAAACGGCACGTCACTCGAGGTCTATATGATTGAAGCGCACGCGGCACTCGGCCGGCTTGACGTGTTGATCAACAATCCTTCGGGATTCGGACGCACCGACGACGACGAGGGATGGAAGCGTTCCGTCGATATTGACCTAATGCCAGTCGTGCGCGGTAGCCATATCGCCATTCCCATGATTGAGCAGGTGGGCGGCGGCGCCATCATTCACATCTCGACGATCTCCGCCCTGACTGAGAGCATGCGAACGCCACCCTATGGCGCTATCAAGGCCGCCGTGAACCACTACACGGTGACCCAGGCCAAGTCGCTCGCCCCAAAAGGCATTCGGGTCAACGCAATCTGTCCCGGCTCTATCTATTTCGAAGGCGGCACCTGGGACGAAGCTAAAAAGAAAAATCCTGAGCTCTATGCCAGCATCCTTGCAAGCATCCCATCAGGCCGCTACGGCACTCCCGAAGAGATCGCTGCGGTCGCGGTGTTTCTTGGCTCCGAGGGAGGCCGTTGGATTACCGGCCAAGCGATCGCGGTAGACGGTGGACAAGCCCTTTAGGAGCCTGTTGAGGGCTGGTACAGAGACCGTCATGATTATCAAAG
The DNA here is from genome assembly GCA_002434595.1 of Alphaproteobacteria bacterium UBA6544. GTDB lineage: Bacteria > Pseudomonadota > Alphaproteobacteria > UBA8366 > UBA8366 > UBA6544. The sequence continues at coordinate 2,956 of DJKK01000181.1, forward strand.
TATTGGCTTTATACTAGAGTATTTTTGATTTGCCCTTCCCTCGTTTTTAAAACGCCATCCTCATTGCGGCCAAAGAGACGATGGGGGTTTTGCTTTTCGGAGACGCCGACGTAACGAGAAAAAGCTTTATCGCAAGCGGCACTCCAAAACTACGAGTATGCTGTTATCTTCTGGACGACAGTCAATTAGACACGCAGATGCTTCGGGCAGTTGAAGGCTTCCACGTGAAAGGGCCTAGTCGCCCCAGACTTCCCCGAGGAAGCGCAGCCAATTGCCACCCATTACCTTGCCGATTCGGGCTTCCGACCAACCGCGCTTCTCCATCGTGGCGGTCAGGTTCGGGAACTCTCCAAGCGTGCGCAATCCTTCCGGCATGACCGTGACACCGGAGCCAGGGCGTTTCGGCACCAAGCGCCGCGCGTACCCCTTGTCGTGCGAGAGATAGTCAAAAAACGCCGCATCCTGGTCCTGGGTAAAATCGTTCCCAATTCCAACGCTGTCTTCGCCGACAAGATTAACCATGTACTCAATGCCTTCGACACAATCCTCGACCGTCGTATCCGGTCCCTTAGGCAGGAATGGCGGGTAGGACGCAAAGCCAACAAAGCCCCCCTTATCGACGATTAACTTTAGCAACTCATCCGGCTTGTTACGCGGATAGTCCTTGAGTGCCGTCGGACAACAATGGCTGAAACATACAGGCTTCTTCGAATGCCGAATTGCATCTTCACTGGTCCGATTGCCGACGTGGCTGAGATCTACCACGATCCCGACGCGATTCATCTCGTCCACAACCTCACGGCCAAAATCGGAAAGACCGCTGTCGTTCGTCTCCCAACATCCGCTTCCGACCCAGTTGTGGGTGTTGTAGGTCAATTGGATGACACCGACACCAAGCTCCTTGAACAGGCGTAGGTATCCGATCTGATCCTCGATCCCAGACGTGTTCTGCCAGCCGAGGATAATGCCGACCTTGTTTTCTTTCTTTGCGCGCTCAATATCCGCGGTCGTATAGACTTGGGTGAGTATGTCGGAATTCTCTTCGATCCAGCCCTTGAACTGCGAAACGTTCCGCATCGTCTCCGCAAAATTGTCCCAAACGCATACCGTGCAGTTCGCAGCAGTGAGGCCGCCACGATGCATGTCTTCGAACACGCTACGGCTCCAGTTCGAAATCACGAGACCGTCGATGACAATCATATCGTCGTGAAGGTTCGGCATTGTGTTCTCCCTTGCCAAGCCGAAACGAAAACCGCCCGGAAGGGCGGTGTATTCGAGAACTATAGCTAACTGTCGAAAGGTCCAGTGCCCAAGTGATTAACTCGTGCTACTGCTCCCGCTTAGAAGTGCGGACCCGACCTTACTGCCTTCCTGCATATCGCTCGGCTGGTCGCTCATTGCCACTTTTACTGGAAGCGCCTTGACCTTAATCGGGCGCAGCGAGGAGATCGTCCACACCAGCGTCGACAGCGCTTCGAACACTGTTCATTTTGACATCCTGGGTCACCACAATGATTGGAGTGAACGGACTTATTCCGACATGACCATTGCGAGTAGCGGATATGAGGTCGGTCGAGTTTTCTTACGGCTTGTCGAGATCGACAACAATCAGATCAGCGCTATAAATTCATCCCCTGCCTACCTGTGTGGCAACCACCGGCCTTAACTAACTAGTCAACATCAACTTCGGTAACTGCTCCACTGCGCACCCGATTGAGACGGCTATTATAGATGTAAAAATAATGACGATTATTTTGATTTTTCTTCGAAAACGGGTACTTCCGGCACACCGATACCCTCTCGGCGATATTGTGAACCCAATCCGTAGTACTGGTCCGGCACACGGACAAGGTATTCCTTCTCACGGTCCTTCAGTGGGCGCATGAACTTCGCCGGCGATCCGCCCCACAATTCACCACTCCTGACGACCGTGCGTGGCACGACAACGGCACCACCAGCGACCATCGCGCCACTCTCCACGACAGCATCGTCCATTACAATGGCCCGCATACCGATCAAGCAACCGTCCTGAAGTTCGCAGGCATGCAAAAGTACGGAATGACCGACTGAAACCCGATGGCCTATTGACGTTGGTGAGCCACCTTCGTTGACATGGATGACCACATGGTCCTGAAGGTTGGAACGTTTACCGATCTTGATCCAGTTGGTGTCGCCCCGCACCGTGCAGCCATACATAACCACCGCTTCATCTTCGATTTCTACGTCACCGATCACCGTTGCGGTGGGCGCAATAAAGACATTATTGCCAATCCGTGGCCATGCGCCTTTGAACGGCAGAAACAGGCCGCCCTCAAAACCCGATCGGGTAGCGTTACTCATTGATTATCCCTTATTTTCATGAGTTTACCCAAGACAAAGATACATGAAGTGGCGCCGCTCTGGAACCCCGTCAGACAACGCCAATAGCTGTAATTTAGGTTCATAAAGTTCCTGGCCTAAAAGACCCAGACCGCCTTACCGGATGAGCGACGGCCACCGAGGGCCGATCATCGCCGCATTCGGGTCGGAGGCGGCCTGCCCGACCCCGCCAATACAT
>DJKK01000181.1:5819-9837 GCA_002434595.1 Alphaproteobacteria bacterium UBA6544
GGCCTGCCCGCCCCCGCCAATACATACACGCACCAAAGCAGCTGTAGTGCCCAATTCGCGTGCGGCGCACGGCAATATCTTTGATATTTCAACGATATAGGTAAGTTCCGCCGGCGGAACGTTACCCACATGCGCTGCGATCCAGCAATCGAAGACCTAAATCTTCCGCTCCGGCATGAGCCATCATGATCGTAGGTCCGAGAGCATTTTGGCCTCGACGCCAAGGCAAGTCCCCTGTGCCTTCTGGCGCGAAATCGCCAAACTCAGACGATACACTATCGGGCCTCCCTGCCGCTTATAGCAGGCCCACCTCTTCAGGAAGCCCGAGCATGATATTCATGTTCTGCACCGCCTGACCCGATGCCCCTTTGCCAAGGTTGTCGAGTAATCCCACAAGGACCGCCTGACCATGTTCCTCGTTGCAGAAGACGTGTAGTCGCAATTCATTGGTATCATTCAAGTCCTCAGGCATAAGGAGGTCAATGTTCTCGACATCCGCAGGATCCGCCACAGTGACAAAACGACAACCGTCGTAATGAGTCGCGAGCGCATGATGGATATCCAACGCCTTGGGACGACCGGGCAATGTAGACAACTGAAGAGGGACCTGTACGATCATTCCCTTGTAGTAACGCCCAACACTCGGGACAAACAACGGCCGGACATTCAGGCCACTCCATTTCTGAATCTCTAGCACGTGCTTGTGCTCGAGTTTGGTACCGTAGACTCGAAACGGAACCTCCGTGAACGTCTCGTCCGTCTTATCTTCAAACTCCGCGATCATTGATTTACCACCACCGGAGTAACCGGAGATCGCGTTGATGGTGGCTGGAAAATCGAGGGGAATCAGCCCCGCTGCGACCAGCGGATGCATCAATCCAATTGCTGCAATGGCGTAACACCCCGGATTACTAACACGCGGGGCATCGGCAATCTTATCATGCTGTTTCTTGTCGTATTCCGGCATTCCGTAAATCCAGCCATCCGCGACACGATGCGCAGTACTGGCATCCACAACCTTAACCTGCGGCTTTTCGATCAGCGACACGGCTTCCCTGGCAGCATCATCCGGCAGGCAGAGAATAACGAGGTCAGCGTCATTCAGCATTTCACGGCGAAGATTGACATTGCGACGATCTTCCTGCGCAAGGCTCATCAGACCCACATCGCTCCGCCCTTCAAGACGTGTACGAATTTGCAGGCCTGTCGTTCCGTGTTCACCGTCGATAAATACCTGTGCCTTCATATTTATTCTCCCAAAAAGCAAATCAAGCGTACCATGGGAGGTGCCCGCTCCGTCGAATGTAAATACCCTTTATGTTTAACGTTTGAGAACCACATTTCTCGTAATCGCATGTTAATAAACAAACTTTTCCACAGAATCAATTACGCTCTCATTAGTCAAATAACCGTATGAAATAACTATTCCACCGCTGGGTCGTGCTAAAAGATATTCATCGCGAAAACCGAGCCAAATCCCGCAATATCTGCCTATGGCGTAATTTCGCAATCGGAACAACGTAGACAAATATCCCAGGACTTTGCGTTAATAACTAGGCTAGCGCCTCAAGAACCTGCACATTCAAATGTATAATTTGGGCGCTGTTGCTTTCGATAACTAATTAATACCTATTAAAACGAATGGAGCCGACTCAATTTAAGCACATTTAAAGTTTTTAATAATGCCACACTTGAGAAATTGGCCTTAACGAGATCACAATCGATTGTAATTTTTGGTTTCAGGAATTTTTGAGTACGCATTGGATTGCATAGGGCAAGCTATATCACCCCCCATTTAGCTTTGTACTTATAGAACGAGGTTATTGTTATATTAAATTTGTAATTCAAAATGAATCCTCTTTTAAACATAAATCGCCACGAACATTTACTTAAAATTTTATTTCTGAAAATCCGGAGTATTATAATTTTACACCTATTTCCGAAAAATATTATACAACACTATTCCCAGTAATAATATCGCTAAAGATTATTTGATCGTTATCGAACGAAGCAACAGACACCGGTTCTGATCCCCCATCCTTATCTTTTTCAACAAATAAGGTATTTGTGTCAGTATTGAAAATGAGGATGTCATCTTCATTCTTATTAGCCTCAATATCTAATGAACTTCCTTTGAAGAAATTATCAATACCAATAACAAAGCCAAAATCATTGAAATGAGTAATATCACTGAATGAAATTTTATCTATGCCCGATGCAAACCCGGAAATAAGGTCACCGCCTTCAGAGAGGTTGTTATAATGAATTATGTCGGCACCTGCTCCTAACTGAATTGTGTCATGCCCCGCCCCCCCTACGACGGTATTGCCATCTCCGCTTCCTAAATCGATTGTATCATTACCAAATCCACCAAATATCACATCCCTGCTGGTGGATCCGATCAAAGTATCATCATGTCTAGAACCGACGATTTGCTCAATACTATTTAGGCTGTCAGATCCAAAACCTGTTGCTGTGCCTGTTTCAATATTAATTACGACCGCTGAGATAGAATTTGAATAATCGGCAGTATCATGTCCAGAACCACCATCCAGCGTGTCATTTCCAACACCACCAAATATTAGATCGTCGCCATCACCGGCATTTATAACATCATTCCCGGCACCACCGATGAGTGTATTTTGTTGAGAGCTACCAAAAATAACATCGTTTTGTTCACTGCCGATTATATTTTCAATTGAAGAGAGTGCATGCGTTACGGAATTGACTGTTATTAATTCTATTCCTTCCCTTAAGTCCGCGTGAATACCCTCAGTCAGTCCACTCAAATCAACTGTATCTTGCCCATCGCCACCAATAATTGAACTTGATGCGCCATCTACATCCGCATTTACCGAGATATTATCAATACCTAAATTAAAAACGCCTCGATTATCAACACTAGCAAACCGAATAATAAACTCGCCGCCAAGAATTACGTCTTGGGAAATATCGAATGAATAAGTTGTATAAGGGTTTGGATCTTGACCGTCATCAGCGCCAATGAAAAGATTTCTAATGATGTCAACTTGAGCTGTCGAGAACAGATCTGCTCCAGACCTGAGTAAGTCGACCCGGGCATGCTGGTTTGATGAATTTGTTGATAAATTGGACCCAATAATCGTCTGGCTTGCAAAATTATTTGCAAACATATCAAAAGATAATGTCACAAGTGTAGCACCGGCATCGACAAAAATATTCTGCGCGATCACATGGGAGCCAGGTCCTCTCTGGGAGCTTACTGCATAGGAATTACCAGACGCAGGTCCTACCGTTTGCGTAGGTATTAGCGGTGCTTGCGTGCCCGATGTTACAAAAAATGAACCAGAACCAGTATCTCGTTGTGTCCAACCTGTATTATTGCCGGTTTCAAATCCACCATTTGTTATCAGTTCAGCATCAAAACCAATTGGCACAAAGCCGTCACCTAAAACGAATATATCTCCAGTAGAGGTGCCTAACGAATTCACCGTACCTACACCTTCAGGGTTTACCTGAATAAACGAAGTGAAGTCGTTTACAGAATGTAGTCCATCTGAAAACTCCAGAAACTCAACTTCTGTTAAGGTGGTAGAGCCAATGTTTTGAGCAGCATCGGTTACAGAAATAGACTGATCTGAATTTAAGGTAATCGAAAATTCACTTAGGTTTTTCTCAAATTTTACCGTGTCACTACCATCACCCCCTAGAATGGTATTATCACCGGCAGACCCAATGAATAGATCATCACCATCGCCACCCAATAGTAGATCATCGCCTTGACCTCCTATTATGGTGTCGGAACCAAGACCACCAGAAATCAAATCAGACCCATCGCCACCAATCAATGTATCCGATATTGATGTGCCTTGAATTGTATCTGCATGACTGGAGCCAATTATCACCTCAACTTCAGTGAACTGACTTACAATACCTCCCACATCGACAACGCCATCGGATAAATCAATATTTGCACCTGTGGACAATCTCGATAAATCGAGTGTGTCGATGCCAGTACCACCATCAACGAACGCACCGC
>DJKK01000017.1:0-5728 GCA_002434595.1 Alphaproteobacteria bacterium UBA6544
GGGGAATGGCGCGAGTGACGAGACTTGAACTCGCGGACTCCGGCGTGACAGGCCGGCGCTCTAACCAACTGAGCTACACCCCCAAGCTATTCTACGGCGAGCCATTTACTTTACGACCGTACCGCTGTCAAGCAAGGAGAAACGGCAATTGTGTCCCGCCAAAAAAGTTAAGAGCGATATAGTAACCCCGGCCCCGCCGATCGAATGTTACCCTCTTCTCGTCACCCTCAAATGATTGCCTATTGTGGCGTCTACCGGGGCCACGTGAGACAAAACCCTCAAAAGGGTGACGCACGTTCTTTCCATTTATCATGGTCAAACACAACGGATCTTCTTTCTTGCCCTGACGCTGTTTATTCTCGATCGGAATGGCGGATTCCCAAGCCAATTCCTTCTTCTTCTTTTGTTTCATCGATGACAGCTTTTGACATTGCGTAACTTTGTGCCAAACAAGTTTCATCCAACAAGTTGCATTGCCTAAGGATTCTTAAATTGCAGGGTCGACACCATCTTCGGCAATGACATTTTGCGCCTTGGAGCGTCCGCCGCGATGAGTAAATCCGGCACTTCCATCTCTCCGAAGCTATTGCCGAAGGTGCGAAAACCAACTTTTTGACAATTATTACCTCTTCTCACAATCCCGCTTGATCGACGAGATCTAAGAAACGCATGAAGAAACATTCGCGTTCAAATATCCCTCGGCCACGCTGGCTACCGATATTCTCGGCTAATTAGCTCTTGCATGTCTCTCTTAAGCTTTCGGCAAGGCGCTCTTCGCGACCGCCGATCAATTTTTACATCGGAACAAGATTGATGATGAACGCTAACTCACCCTTGCCGCCCCATTCCTGAGCGATCAACGATACCCCTTCCATTGATTCGCGCTCAGTCTCTTTGATTGCTTTAACTTCGGTTTTCAAATTCGCGAAAATAGCCGCGTGCGTCTCTTCCTTTTCTTTCTTCTCGCCTTGAGGAGACGAACTTAAACGGCCAAACATTACGCGGTCGGCGAGATTATACGCCTGTGTTTACCATCAATCTTTGCCGCCACAGCGCTCGCCCAATGGCTACAAAATAGTTTTTCCCCTAGAGGTGTTTCTAACACTCAAAGCTGTCACACGCCTTACGTGCCTGCGGCAAGAATCAGCCCAAACTTTAAGACCAAAACACCAATCGAAATAGAGTATTTACTGACGAGCAAAACAGCTAAATGAGCCCTCTAGGTATAAATTCCAGACATTCGGCAGACAAAAAAACAGCAATCAATACTCAGACCGTGGACTGCATCCGCAGGGCGCAAAACAGGTCAAATTATTCAGAAAATGGTGGGCGATGAGAGACTCGAACTCCCGACCTTCCGGGTGTAAACCGGACGCTCTAAACCAACTGAGCTAATCGCCCGCCGTTCTTAAGGCTGGAGATAACGTTTTCCGACCGCGAAATGCAACCGGCCATCCAATAAGGATGGCCGGCGCAAACTAGAAACTAGAATGACGCTTAGTTAACAGCGTCTTTCAAGCCTTTACCCGCTTTAAATTTCGGCTGATTCGATGCCTTAATTTGGATGGCTTCGCCAGTGCGCGGATTCCGCCCCATGGACGCCGCACGCTTGGTGACGTTGAATGTTCCGAAACCGACGAGACGTACGTCGCCCCCAGACTTTAATTCGTCAGCAATGCAGTCAAACACTGAGTCGACAGCTTTCGTAGCATCTGCTTTTGAGAGCCCGGATTTGCCGACGACGGCAGTAACAAGTTCGTTTTTATTCACTGTGGGAATCCCCCCTACAGAATTCGGGAAAGAGGTTATACTGGACGGAATTTTTTTATCCAAAAACCGAGCAAAGTTTATAGGGATTTAGCGAAAGCCGTCAACCGAAGAACCGCAGAATTCCGCGCTTTTTTTTAGTAAAAGCGAATATCTGCCATGCTGGGACCAGCATGGCAGAAAAATCAGGCCAGATTCAGTGCGTCGTGACCGCTTCGATGTCGCCTTCACCCTTATTTGAAGCCACCGAGTCGACAGCCTCGTCCGGGTTCCACTCAATCGGCGTCATCGGTTCGGCTAAGGCTTCATCAAGGACTTCATCCACCACGGAAACCGGGATAATTTCGAGATTCCGTTTGATGTTATTCGGAATATCCGCGAGGTCCTTAACGTTGTCCTTCGGAATGAGTACTTTCTTGATACCGCCTCGCAGGGCAGCAAGAAGTTTTTCCTTCAATCCACCAATCGGCAACACGCGGCCGCGAAGTGTAACCTCGCCAGTCATGGCAACGTCCTTTCGGACGGGAATGCCACTCAGGACGGAAACGATCGATGTTACCATCGCGACACCGGCAGACGGACCATCTTTAGGTGTTGCCCCTTCCGGTACGTGAACGTGAATGTCGATAGATTCGAAGGTCGTGGGCTTGATACCGAACTGCGGCGCGCGGCTCTTTACGTAGGTTTCAGCTGCCTGAACCGATTCCTGCATGACATCGCCCAGCTTGCCTGTCTTTTGGATTTTCCCCTTGCCTGGCGTCTTTGCGGATTCAATCGTCAGCAGTTCCCCGCCAACTTCCGTCCACGCCAGACCGGTCACCACACCGACGATATTTTCCTCTTCAACCTCGCCAAAGCGGAATTTTCGAATACCGGCGTATTTATCAAGATTACGACTGGTGACCTTAATCTCGTTTACGTCCTCTTCCATCAAGATTTCCTTGATAGATTTGCGCGCAACGTTCGCAATTTCGCGCTCTAAATTCCGGACACCTGCCTCACGAGTGTAGAAGCGGATCAGGTCCCGCATTGCGCCATCCGAGATAGACCATTCGTGTTCTTTAAGGCCATTTTCCTTTAACTGTTTTGGCAGGAGATGGCGCTTCGCGATTTCAATTTTTTCGTCTTCCGTGTATCCAGGAATTCGAATGATTTCCATGCGATCCAAGAGTGGTGGCGGCATCCGCAATGTATTTGCAGTCGTCACAAACATAACATCGGACAAATCGTAATCGACTTCGAGATAATGGTCGTTGAAGGTGTCGTTCTGTTCGGGATCAAGCACCTCAAGCAGTGCCGAAGTCGGATCACCACGCCAGTCCGCACCCAGCTTGTCGATCTCATCCAGCAGAAACAGCGGATTGGAAGTCTTCGCCTTCTTCATGCTCTGTATGACTTTACCCGGCATGGAACCAATATAGGTTCGCCGATGACCACGTACTTCAGCCTCGTCACGCACCCCGCCGAGTGACATTCGCACAAAATTCCGTCCCGTCGCCCGCGCAATCGACTTGCCCAGGGAAGTCTTGCCCACGCCTGGAGGGCCTACAAGGCAAAGAATCGGACCCTTTACCTTCCGCATGCGCTGCTGCACCGCGAGATACTCGAGTATCCGTTCCTTAACCTTGTCCAGACCGTAGTGATCCTTGTCCAAAACCGATTGCGCCGCATGCAGGTCCTTGCGGACACGGCTGCGCTTCTTCCATGGGATCGAAAGAAGCCAATCCAGATAATTGCGAACGACCGTCGATTCTGCCGACTGCGGGCTCATCGCTTTGAGCTTCCTAAGCTCTACGAGAGCCTTCTCTCGCGCTTCCTTGGTTAGCTTTGTTTCTTTAATACGGTCTTCGATTTCAGCGACCTCATCGCGACCGTCCTCACTGTCTCCCAATTCCTTCTGGATCGCCTTGAGCTGTTCGTTCAGGTAGTACTCGCGCTGCGTTTTCTCCATTTGCCGCTTGACCCGGCTGCGGATGCGCTTTTCGACCTGCATCACACTGATTTCACCTTCCATGAAGGAATAAACGCGCTCCAGGCGGTCCATCACGCCTTCTGTCTCGAGCAAATCCTGCTTGTCGGAAATCTTGAGAGAAAGGTGTTGGGCCACCGTATCCGCGAGTTTCCCTGCGTCTTCAATCTGATTGACCGAGATAAAAACTTCCGATGGCACTTTCTTGTTGAGCTTGATGTACTGCTCAAACTCGCCAACGACCGCTCGCTTAAGAGCCTCGACTTCGTCAACCGACTCATCAAGATCGTTGATTTCCTCCGCTTCGGCCTCAAAGAACGCTTCTTTGTCCGTGAACTGCACGATCTTCGCCCGCCGACTGCCTTCAACTAGTACTTTGACGGTGCCATCAGGCAGCTTCAGCAACTGCAGTACGGTGGCGATTGTCCCCATACGGTAAATGTCTTCCGTTCCGGGATCATCCTGCGCGGCATTCTTCTGGGCGACGAGTAAAATCTGTTTGTCATCGTTCATGACGTCTTCGAGAGCGCGTACCGACTTGTCGCGGCCGACGAACAACGGGACAATCATATGGGGGAAGACGACAATATCCCTCAAGGGAAGGACAGGAAAAACGAGATCGCGGGTGGGCTCAGACATAGGACACCATTCTCTTCGTCAAATACTAGCGCTCCTCAGAGTAGCCAGGACCGCTCGCTTAAGTTGGGCCTCTAAGTTGGGCCTCGGATCCATCACCTTCAAGGGGCGTCAACAAGACCTACCTCACGCACTCGATTCGAGGTCCTCGCGGCGGTCCGTATAAATGTAGAGAGGCTCGGCCCTCCCCTCGACCACTTCGCGGTTAATCGCGATTTCTTCAGCACTTTCGAGCCCCGGTAACTCGTACATCGGATCGAGCAGGATACCCTCCATGATAGATCGCAATCCGCGTGCACCGGTCTTCCGCGCGATCGCCTTTTGTGCGATGGCACGCAACGCATCCTCCGTGAACTCGAGCTGTACGTCTTCCATATCGAACAGGCGCTGATACTGTTTGATAAGAGCGTTGCGCGGCTTGGTAAGAATTTCTACAAGAGCATCCTCGTCGAGATCCGTCAACGTCGCTAGGACCGGGAGACGGCCGACGAATTCCGGGATGAGGCCGAACTTCAGGAGATCTTCGGGCTCGACATCGATCAGAATGTCGCCAATTTGCTGATCATCCGGCCCGCGCACATCGGCGCCAAATCCGATCGAAGATCCTTTGAAGCGCTGGGAGATGATCTTTTCAAGCCCAGAGAAAGCACCGCCGCAGATAAAAAGGATGTTCGTCGTGTCGATTTGCAGGAATTCTTGCTGCGGATGCTTTCGGCCGCCTTGAGGGGGCACACTTGCAACGGTGCCTTCCATGATCTTTAGCAACGCCTGCTGCACACCTTCACCTGATACGTCGCGTGTGATCGAAGGGTTGTCGGATTTGCGGCTAATCTTGTCCACTTCATCGATGTAGACGATCCCACGTTGCGCCCGCTCGACATTGTAGTCAGCTGATTGCAACAGCTTAAGAATGATATTCTCGACGTCTTCACCGACATAACCGGCTTCCGTGAGCGTCGTGGCGTCCGCCATCGTGAACGGCACATCAAGAATGCGCGCCAAGGTCTGAGCGAGCAGTGTCTTTCCGCAACCGGTCGGACCAATCAAAAGGATGTTCGACTTCGCCAGCTCAACATCACCATTTTTGGCGCCATGGTTCAGACGTTTGTAGTGATTATGCACGGCAACTGAGAGTACACGTTTCGCATGCGATTGCCCGATCACATAATCATCGAGAACATGGCGAATCTCCTTTGGCGTTGGAACGCCGCCGTCGCTCGACTTCGAAACTGTCGCTTTGTGATCCTCCTTGATGATATCCATGCATAATTCAACGCACTCATCACAGATGAACACGGTTGGTCCGGCGATCAACTTGCGAACCTCATGCTGGCTCTTACCGCAGAACGAGCAGTA
>DJKK01000017.1:6132-6302 GCA_002434595.1 Alphaproteobacteria bacterium UBA6544
ATCCATGTTAGCCAAACAGACTCCGGGTAAACAATCACAAAAATATTCGCATACGAATAGTTAATTACCGCTTGACCGTAAAACGCTGAAACGTAGGGAAGCTGTCGATTCGCGGGTGAACGCATTCAACACAATTCGGCCGCAAAAAAAGTACCAATGAACCGAATTCA
>DJKK01000206.1:0-8398 GCA_002434595.1 Alphaproteobacteria bacterium UBA6544
TGTGACGGAGACGGTATTCTCGACGAGGGAGAGAACGATGATTCGACCTTCACCATTCGCATAAAAATCCAGAAGCAGGAAAGCGAGATCAAAGTCGACTTCGCCGGCACCGATCCAGCCGTCACTGGCCCGATGAATGCACCGCTGTCGGTTACTGCTTCCGGCGTCTATTGCTCATTGAAGATGATTGTCGACCCGGACGGATTGATCCCTGCGAATTCGGGAGCCTGGCGACCGATCGAAGTGGTCGCGCCCAAAGGCTCTGTCGTCAATGCGGCGTTTCCCTCTCCCGTCGTCTACGCCAACCATGAAATGTCGCACCGCGTGGCAGATATGACCTTTGGTGCCTTGGCGACGATCATGCCAGAGCGCGTTATGGCATGCAGCCAAGGCACCTCCGCGATCATGACCTTTGGAGGTATCGATTACCGGACGGGTGACCGATACGTGAGTTACGAATCCGTAAAGGGCGGATTTGGCGCACGGCCGAACAAAGATGGCATCAACGCACTCTCGTCCGGCATCGCAAACACCATGAACACGCCTGTCGAAGCACTGGAGATGAGCTTCCCTTTGCGGGTGAATTGTTATGAGCTCATTTCCGGAAGCGGCGGCACCGGCAAGTTCCGGGGCGGCCTTGGCGCGCGACGAGCCTGGACGGTTCTGGGAAACAATGCGCGCGCCTCTATCTGCATGGAACGCATGAAGTCACCACCTTTTGGGATCGCCGGTGGAGGTAATGGAAGCCCGGCACGCGCGACGCTCCGATATCCTGACGGCACTGAACGTGCCCTCCCATGCAAGGGCGCGTTCGACGTGCCGGCCGGCGGACAGGTTGTGCTCGAAGCGCCGGGGTCGGGTGGCTATGGAGACGAATCGGAGCGGGACTCCACGCGTATCGCGAGCGATCGAAAAGACGGTTATCTAAACGAGACGTGATACCAAAAGAAAATCAGAACGATTGCCCACTATGAAACCGAAAGGCACAGACATGAGGGACACCAATACTCTTACCACGGGCGAGGCCGTCGTCGATGGATTGGTGCGGAACGGTATCGGAACCATCTTTTGCCTGCCGGGCATTCAAAACGACCTGTTCTTCGATGCGCTCCATGCACGGACGGACGAGATACGACCAATTCACACACGGCACGAACAAGCGGTCGCCTATATGGCGCTCGGAGCGGCGCAGGCCTCGGGTAAACCGTCGGCATTTTGCGTGGTTCCGGGACCAGGATTCCTTAATGCCTCAACGGCCCTCGCCACAGCTTACAGCACAAGCTCCCCGGTTCTAGCGCTCCTCGGACAAATTCCGTTATCCGCAATCGACCGGGGTTACGGACTGTTGCATGAAATTCGCGACCAGATGGGCATCTTGCGGACGATGACCAAATGGGCGGAACGCATTGAAGGTCCCCAGGAAGCAGCACGACTGACACACGAGGCTTTCCGGCAATTGGGGGCAGGCAGACCGCGCCCCGTCGGTCTGGAATGCCCGATGGATGTCTGGGGACGAACGGCCCCGGTCGCCCTTCCCGATGGACCCGCAGAGGCCACGACAGTCCCTGTCGACACCGACAAGATCGAAGAGGCTGCAAAACTTTTGGGTGCCGCGAAGTATCCAATGATTGTGGTCGGAGGTGGTGCACAGGACGCGAGTGAAGAGGTGCGCCGTGTGGCCGAGATGCTCGAAGCGCCCGTCTGCGGGTTTCGCCTTGGTCGCGGCGTCCTCGATTCCCGACACCATCTCTCCATTACAATGCCGACGGGGCATCGACTCTGGAAGGACGTCGATGTGGTCCTCGGTGTCGGCACCCGCATGCAGCCGCACCAGCAACTCTGGGGCACAGACAACGACCTCAAGATCATTCGGGTCGACCTTTCCGCGGAAGAGATGGATCGCATCGTCAAGCCGGATGTCGGCATTATCGCGGACGCGGCGGACGCGTTGATCGCCCTTGCCGAAGCGTTGCCCAAGCACAACTCTGCCAGGGCGTCACGCAAGGAAGAACTCGACGAAGCGCGCGCTAAAACGATGGAGCTGTTGTCACCGCTTGCGCCGCAACTTGCTTATATCGACGCCATCCGTTCGGCATTGCCGGAGGATGGTATCTTCGTCGATGAGTTGACCCAGGTAAGCTATATCAGCCGCCTTGCCATGCCGGTATACAAATCACGCAGTTTCATCGCGTCGGGATATCAGGGCACACTTGGTTGGGGCTACGCCACAGGGCTCGGCGTCAAGGTTGCACGACCGGACACCCCCGTCCTGTCAATCAATGGCGACGGTGGGTTCATGTTCAACGTACAAGAGATGTCGACAGCCGTGCGCCATGGCATCAATCTCGTCGCCGTCGTCTTCAACGATGGGGCCTTCGGTAATGTGCAGCGCATTCAGAAACTTAGCTACGGCAACCGGACGATCGCCAGTGATCTCATCAATCCGGATTTCGGCAAGCTCGCTGACTCTTTCGGAGTAGCAAATCTACGGGCGACCACACCGGATCAGCTCCGGGAGCGCCTCGAAGAAGCGTTCAAGATGGACGCCCCGGTGCTGATCGAAGCGCCCGTTGGAGAAATGCCTGACCCCTGGAGTTCCGTCCTCAACCTGCCCCGCGTCCGAGGATAGCCGAAAAAGAGGGCATCAGTGTTAAGCTAGGCGCGCATTTTACACATATTTGGCTGAAATATCCCCGCTGGCTGCACTAAGCCTTCGTCAACCCAGCGCAGCATCAAATTCACCACAGCAAGACCGAAAAATACTAAAACAAGAACTTTGCTTTGATGTTCTCGTTTTAGTATCCGATTGCAGGAACGCGTTACAACCCGGTCAGAAAAGAGATACTAACATTCGGTCTCGCCTAAAACGAAGACCGCGCCTTCAACAGCGTCCTCTCTGTGCACGTTCTACCCTTCAAGAAGGCTGCGGGACTTCTGCGGCGTAATAACAAATTAAGAAAATAGTTCTCGCCCGCGCCACTATGCTGGCAGTGTTCATCGGTTATTTGGCGACACCACTCAAAACTTCGCTTTCCAATACGGCCTTTCTGACCGAAATGTCATGGCTCGAAGTCCAAGAGGCGATCAATACGTTTAAGGACGGGGTATAATCGTGTCGAAAGCAGGCCTCGAAAAGAACGGCCTGCACGTGGCACTCGGCAAGCACCGATTTATCGTTTGTCATGAGGTGGAACGGATTTCGAAACAACACGGCAGGTCGCTCATTGCTCCCGTGATCGATTACGTTCCGGAGGGAAATATTGACCCGACAGACGGACATATTTGCTTCGCCGGCACCATTAGCATCCCACCAGACGTTTCATGGAAGTCCTGCGCCACAACGCACGCAGCCTGCGTACGCACGGTTTCAAACGCATATATTTCATTGGAGACAGTATCGGCAACCGGATCCCACAGGTTCAGGTTGCATCGGCGCTAAGCGCCGAATGAAAAATACAGACGTTCAAATTCACCATATCGGAGACTACTATGAAAGAAATGACCAGTACGACTGCCTGAAGGCCCAAGGCGAGACGAATTTTATAATCGGTGGACATGCCCGTCTCCGCGACACGTCGGAACTGCTCCATAACCTTACGGATGGCATTCGTCCCGAGATTATACGGTCGAAAGGCGGTCTGCACCTCAGCATTACCGGAGCGAGTGGCGATGCGCCAAGAGCTACGGCAAAAATCGGCAGGACCATAGATCGTGCTAATGGTAGAGGCGGCGCTTCAACAAATTCGGAAACTTGAGAGCCGATAGCGGCGTTTAGCTGTAATAGTCGGCATCATCCGCGATGGTCAGCCGATGCAGCAGGCGATCATAACCTTCATAACCACCCGTCGCCCGGTGCAGGACACAGCGATTGTCCCAGAGTACCACCATGCCCTTTTCCCACTTGTGCCGGTATACGAACTCGGGACGGGCGAGCCACTCCCGCAACTCGTCCTTCAATTCCTCCGCTTCATCCACCTCAACACCATCAAAATCTTGTACATACGAGCCCCCGAAGACACCAAGACGCCCGGTCTCCGGGTGTGGTCTGATCAGGGGGTGAGTCTGGGTCTCCAGAGCTGAATCCGAGGGTCGAATATCCATGCTGCCTTTGTAGGTGTCTTCCGCGTACCGTCCATCCTTAGCATAGGCACGCTTCGCGGTATGAACCGCGACAAGCTTCGACATGCGTCCTCTCATCTCGTCCGGCATGGCATCCCAGGCCGCGTGCTGATCGGCGAATAAGGTGTCGCCGCCTTGGGCTGGAATTTCAATACCATAGAGACATGTACCGGCTGGCGGGACTTGCATAAAACTCCAATCCGAATGCCAGACTTCGGCAAAGAGAGGCGCAATTTCGTCCGCCTTCCGCCGGATCGCCGCGATCCGGTCATGTCCCTCGATCGGAGCAAAGTACGGATCTTCGCCGATCGGACCAAAATATTCTGCAAACCGGACAAGGTCATCGTTTTCAAGCTGCTGCGCGGGAAAGACCAGAACGTGATGATCCAACCAAGCAGTTCGAACCGCCTTGATACTCCCTACATCGACCGGAGCGGCAAAATTTATACCGCGGACAAAGGCCCCGAACGCCTGTTCTGTCGGTGCAACATCAATCGTCATTGTGTCTCCCCCCGCACGATCCAACCGCCGCCCAGGACTCTTTCACCCACATAGGCGACGCAGGCTTGGCCTGGTGATACACCGTATTGCGGCTCGCAAAAAATCGCCCGCCAATATTTATCCGAAAACTGCTCCATCCGGGCGGCGATAGGGCCCATTGTCGAGCGTATTTTTACTGCGCAATCGACGCCGCCCTCATCCACGTCCGGACCGATCCAGTTAACGTCGTTCAAGATCACTGAGGCTACCGCTAGGGCTTCCTTCGGACCGACGACGACCTGCCGACTTTCAGGATCCAACCGCACGACATACAGCGCTTTGGGCTGGCCGCCGATATCGAGGCCGCGGCGCTGCCCGATCGTAAAATTGATGATACCGTCGTGTTCGCCCAACACATTTCCATCGAGACCGACGATCTGACCCGGTTGAATGGATTCGGGGCGCAATTTCTCAACAACACGCGCATAAGAACCATTCGGCACGAAACAGATATCTTGACTGTCAGGCTTGTCTGCGACCTGGAGGCCAAATCGGGCAGCGATGTCACGCGTCTCCGTCTTGGCTCGATCACCTAAGGGAAACCGAAGGAGATCGAGTTGATCGCGGGTCGTGGCGAACAGAAAGTAGCTCTGATCGCGCGTCGGATCGATGGCACGGTGTAATTCCGGTCCTGCCGGGCCCACCTCCCGCCGGACATAGTGCCCCGTCGCCAACGCGTCGGCGCCGAGGTCTCGTGCCGTCCCCATTAGGTCGCGAAACTTCACAGTCTGATTGCAGCGCACACACGGGATCGGCGTTTCTCCGCGCGCATAGGCGTCGGCAAAGTCATCCATAACGCTCTCGCGAAAGCGACTTTCGTAATCCAACACGTAGTGCGGTATATCGAGCTTGGCCGCAACATTGCGCGCGTCATGGATGTCTTGGCCGGCGCAGCACGCATTCTTCTTCTGTATTGCCTCACCGTGGTCATACAACTGAAGCGTAATCCCCACGACATCGTAGCCGGCTTCCACCATCAGACCGGCGGTAACAGACGAGTCTACACCGCCCGACATGGCGACCACCACGCGGGTATCCTTGGCGTCTTTTTCGAAACCAAGCGTATTCATAACGGAAATATGAGTATCGAGACCGGGCTGCGCAACGTCTAAAGGCTGTGCAGTATACTGGCCAGCCGGCGGAACGCGCGGGGATTCCGCACCATGGACATAGGCACGGTGAAATGACCTTGGTTTCGCTCGAACACATTCTGCGCAGGTACCCGCCAGCGTTCGACGAGGCTGGCCCCGCTCGAATACGGCATCACATCATCCGCCAACCCCAGTTTTACAACAATCCGATCAGGTGGCATGACCGGTAAGCCGATCGGGTTCGTGAGTTGTCGGACCCGGCCCAATGCATCATCCGACCAACCGGCGGCGCGTACGGAGTCAGCAACACCGGCACGCTTGCCTACACGCCCATCAAAGCAGACTTCCCACATGTCCTCGCTGTTCGCAGCCAAAAACAGGGCATCCGGCTGCATCTCGAGCGGCCAGGCATTAGCCCGGTACGCTGCAAGCTGAGCCGTCATTGCGCCCATACTCAATCCGCCAATCGCGACAGGCGTGCCAAATCGTGAACGACACCATTTGGTCAGAATTGCCAATTCGCGCAACTGCGCCTCAAACAGATAAACCGGACCTCCCGGCGCCGCCCCCAGGAACGGCTCGCCGCTCCAACGTCCCGCCACGAAACGGCGATTGTGCCATGGCGCATCCAGACGAATTACCCGCACGCCCATATCGACGAGCGCCGGCGTTTCATCGAGAAAACGGCTGCGAAGTTCCGTCTCCTCTCCCAAACCGTGACAGTAAATCAAGGTCGGAGCCGATTTCGAATCGACTGGCTCAATTATCTTGGCCCACGCTGTGTCCCTGATTTTGCGCCCCGACGATAGAAAACGTAGCCAGAAACACTTTCCTGTCTGAGAAAGTACGGAATGACTGACCTCGATCTCGGGCATCTGATCCGGTGTCGGATAAGCGCTATCCGGATCAGCAAGCCAATCACCATAAAACTCTTCCATCTCCTTCATGGAAGCTGGCTCAAACCTAACTATTCCAAAATTTCGACCGCGCGCCAAAGGCCTAAATTTATGGCGCTTCGCCAGAAACTTGGCAGCAGCTCCTCGGCGCGCGACTTCCGCTGAAACCAGCGATTCCGGCGATGGCCGATCGACACCGAAATAAAGTACCTCCCAATCCGAGTCCGTGTCGTCCTTCTCCTTAAGGGCGCTCGTTGTCTCGCACATTAGTCTCAGTGCCAGTTTTCGTCCTGATCGATCCAAAGGGCCAATACGACTTTCCGCACAAAATCTATCAACATCCTGCTCCGCAATTGCTGCGGCCGCCCATAACCGGAAGAGCGGAAACAAACGCTTCTCCAAAATTCGGGATGACAATTGATCAAACCAGGGGCGTGCAAAGGCAACGCTCGCAGGCCCCTCAAACAACCAGCCGGAACCTTTATGAGGCGGCAGGCGTTGCGCTAGCGACAAACGTCACATCCAGCCGGGCGGCGATTGACGATATCAGGAAAGACTGAATTGGTTTCGTGTGATAAATTTAGTGAAAAGAAATGCATAAAACAGGACCTTAAATCACCTCTATATGAGGGAGGTAGAATGTCTCAGACAAAAAATTCGGCTTGTCCATCCGGCGGCGGAAGACCAGAGTGGACACTGTATCAATTGGCACCACGTCTGGCCACGCTAGAAAGCAAGACGATCGGCCTCATCGACAATCGAAAGCGTCATTCGGACGTTTTCCTAGATCATCTGCAGACGCTCATGCGTGACAAATAAGGTGTCGCAGACTTTCGATACTATACAAAAGCCGGCGCCGGCGTCGCCACACCGGAAGAGATCATGGACAGCATAATCGCCGATTGCGACGTGGTAATCCACGCGGTTGCCGATTGAGGTTCCTGTGCGACGTGGGGTCTCGATGACGGTACAGAAGCCGAGAAAAGGGGAAAGCCGGCCGCGACAATTTTGATGCGCGCCTTTATAAAATCCGCCGAGGCCCGCTCGAAGATTCTCGGCATGCCGATGCATCCGCGGGTGTTCGTTGGGCACCCGTTGGCGAGCAAGACAGAAGCTGGGGTCAGGTCGATGGCGGAAGCTCCCGTTGACGGATACCCGCAGCCATGGTGCCTATCGCAATTGGTGCTATCTCATAGATTCTCGATGGGCGCAGAGCGCCTGCCGAGACCATTGGCACGTGCAGCAACAACGAGGACAGACCATGGCCCGCGTTCCCGTACTTAAATCGCCTGACGAACTCACCGGAGATGCGCGCGACATCGCCGAGAAAATCGTCGACACGCGCAAATCGCTGGACGGCCCCTTCTCCGTCTGGATGCACGCACCGGAATGGGCTGAGCGCGTCGCCCATCTAGGCACCCTCGTCCGTTGGAAAGGGACGCTTGAATTGCGGGTTCGAACACTGGCAGCATTGGTCGTGGGCCGACAGTTCGAGGCTCAATACGTTTGGGGCATTCAAGGCGTTATCGGGGCCGAAAGGGATATTCCCCCCACAACTATCGATGCGATTCGGGACAACAGTTCCGACGGCATTCCGTCAGAAGATTTGCAAATCATCGACTTTACTCGCCAACTTTTGCGACACAACCGGGTAGATGAGGTGCTTGCACAAGCGGTCATGGAGCGTTTGGGAAAAGACCAATATGTCCAGCTAACGACTTGCATTGGATATTACGCGATGCTCGCGATGAC
>DJKK01000206.1:8810-15391 GCA_002434595.1 Alphaproteobacteria bacterium UBA6544
AGGCCTCACGAGAGGCCTGAACGCCTAAGAGCGATTGCGCCCACAATTAACGAACCTTCTCAGTATGAAGATAGCCAGGTTCGGCACCGGCAACTCTGCGTCCGTGGATACCTTGCCCAATTAGGTTGACTCCAACACCTGATTCATCGGACCATCACCACGAGGTCTGGAGAGAACAGAGGAAGAGTTTTGGCTATCGCGCCAGGTAGCCTGCTCTCTATAAATTCTTTCTCCGTCGCGCCGCTTGCGGAGGCGACGAATTTTGGATTTAGGCTGCGGGGGAACGCGCAAGCGATCGATTCCGCAGTTGAAGAGGCAGGTCAGCTGCAAGCCGACCGCCAACGACGTGATCTGGCACCGGAGGTGAGGCGTCCAGCGTCGTTGATCGCCTTCGACGCTGAAGGGCGAACGGTCGAAACATTGCTGAACACCGGAACCGTCTTGGACGTTTTCGTCTAAGACGCTGCGCCGTCAGAACGGCACGCTTTTTGGCTAATTCCGGTCGATAGCCGCTTGCATGAGTTCCAGCCGGTCGTTCCCGAAATACATATCTTCCGTATC
Organism: Alphaproteobacteria bacterium UBA6544; assembly: GCA_002434595.1. Taxonomy (GTDB): domain Bacteria; phylum Pseudomonadota; class Alphaproteobacteria; order UBA8366; family UBA8366; genus UBA6544. Next base: position 9,372 of record DJKK01000206.1, read on the forward strand.
GATGAAGAATGTTGGTGAGCCAAAACCGCCGCGCGCGATAATTTCATCTGTCGTCTCGAATAGCTTCCTCTTAATCGGCTCTTCCGTAATCTTGGCCATGAACGCCTCGCAATCCATGCCGGCAACCTCAGCTATTGGCTGCAACACCTCCTCTTGGGAAATATCCTGGTCGTCGGTCCAATAGGCCTTGAAGCACGCACGGGAATACGCCGAAATCTTTCCTTCTTCGATAGCGACGAACGCACCACGCAGCGCTTTCACGCTGTTCACCGGAAAGACACTTGGCTTAATCAAGGTAATTCCCTGGTAACGCGCCCAGTCCTCCATGTCCTTGCGGTAGTAATTGTCTTTCGGCGGCACAGGATTCTCACGTCGTTGATAGACGCTTGGATTGACCTTGTTAAAGACACCACCGACAAGAAACGGTTTCCAGATTAATTCCGCACCGTTCTTTTCTGCAAACGCTTCGATCCGGTCGAATGCCAGATAGGTCCATGGGCTCGAATAATCGAAAAAGAACTCGATTGTCGTCATGACAGATGGCTCCCACTCAGTCGATGAATATTCGTTTGAAGATGGATATGGTCGCGGCCCGCGGAAGGTCGATGGATAACGCCTATTCTTCGGATCGTATCTCGCGAAACGCCTGACGCTCCACCCACCCCTCAACACGCGCTCTTAAGTCTACTGTTTCCACCGCTTCGACGCGACCAACATTCTGAAACTGTGGCGTCACGTCCCGCTCGGAGACGACGCCTACGATTACACTCAATGCCTGTTGTGTCGATAGGGACAAGTGCGAAATTGCGAGGAGAAAAATTTCCGAACCAAACACTTAATCGGCCGCATGATCGAGGCCCATTTGCCAAAAACCCGCCTCCAGCCGCGTTGCTTTTCGAAAGGTATCGGCGAGTGAGTCAGACCTTCCATCGCCCCCGCGACGCGACATCAGGTCGTCAAGAAACGCCTTTTCGGCCTCCGCTACTTTTTGATATTCATCACCCGCATACATCTCGATCCAGGCGGCATAAGGATTGTCCCAACGAGCGTCCCCTGCGTTAGCCGCAAGCGCAGATCCGATTTCGGCATAACCAACAATACACGGCGATAAAGCGGCATGTAGGTCCAACAAGTCGCCCGCCATGCCACGTTCGAGGACATACCGTGTATACGCCATACACGCCACATCTTCAGCCGCCGCGGCCATGTCGTCTTCACTCAGGCCCCACCCGCGACAAAACTCGACGTGGAGGCCCATTTCTATATCCAGGATCGTGGACATTCCGCCCGCAGCCTGGCGCATGTCTCCCAACGTATCCGATTTATAGACAGCGAGTGCGTATGCCCTCGCAAACTGGATCAAGAAGAGATAATCCTGAATCAGATAGTGACGAAATGCCGATTCGGGCAGCGTGCCGGCGCCGAGCTGGCGCACGAATTCATGCTCTGTGTACCTTTGCCAGTCTTTGGCGCAACTTTTCTTGAGGTGGTCAAATAGAGAATTCGCGGACGTCATTTCATTGTCAATCAAGCAGCATATTTCGTGTTTCGGATGGCAATTGGACGCGCAGACCATCCATCTCGTTGGTAATCTCGATCTGGCAACCGAGCCTCGACGTACGTGTCAGACCGAACGCTAGATCCAGCATATCCTCTTCGTCCTCACTCGGCGCAGGCAGCTTCTTATACCATTCTGCCTCAACGACCACATGGCAAGTCGAACACGCTATACAACCCTCGCAGGCACCCTCGATGTCGATGTCGTTTGCATGCGCAATGTCGAGGATAGTGTCACCCAAAGGAGCTTCGACGGTCAATTCGTTACCGTCTCGATCAATAAAAGTCATTTTGGACATTCTGCGTCACGACGCCTTCTTCTTGAGGCCGCTCCAAATCTCGATGAACTTGTCTACTTCCTCGACCGTATTCTCAAAACCGAGGCTTATACGGATTGCACATCGCCCCAATTCTTTTTTGACACCCATCGCGGCCAATACATGGCTCTCGCCAACCTTTCCCGACGAACATGCAGCACCCGCACTGACGGAGATACCAGCAAGATCGAGCGCCATAATTTGAGTTTCCGCGTCGACGTCCGGGAGAGCGATCAGCGATGTATTTGCAATCCGAGGCACGTCCTCGCCGAAGATTACCGCCTCCGGCACGGCGGCTTCCGCGTGTCTTTCGAGAATACCGATGAGATTGGCTACCCAGCCAATCGAAGGGCGTCGCTCCCGAGCCTCCCGCGCCGCTACTCCAAATCCCGCAATTCCCGGAACATTTTCCGTGCCGCCCCGCCTCTTTCGTTCCTGACCGCCGCCTCGCATGAAGGGCTCGGTCTCCAAGCCATCCGCAAGTACAAGGGCACCCACGCCCTTAGGTCCACCGAGCTTATGAGCAGAAATTGTCGCCATATCCACGCCGAGGCGCTTCATATCGAACGGAATTCGTCCCATCGCCTGTACAGCATCACAGTGAAACAACGCACCGGCTGCATGCGCTCGTTCGGCTGCATCTTTGACCGGTTGAATGACGCCGCTCTCGTTGTTTGCCGCCATGACCGAAACGACGACGAAGGGGCCCCGTCGTTTCAACAATTCCGAGAGTGCGTCCAAATCCGTAACACCATCCGCGCTCACGGGGATGCGTGCGTCTTCCGGCGATACCTCGAGTACGGACGGGTGCTCGATCGCCGAAGCTACGACCTGAGGACGGTCACAACAGCGGAGTGCTTGATTGTTCGCTTCTGTCGCGCCGCTGGTGAAGATCACATTCTCAGCAGTCGTGCCGACGAGAGCCGCCACCTCTTCTCGTGCTTCTTCCACGCAATTGCGGGCCGCGCGGCCCACGGCGTGAACCGAAGACGGATTGCCGTAATCGCAAAGTGCCGCGGTAACCGCTTCCCGAACCTTAGGCGAAGAAGGTGCGGATGCGTTGTGATCGAAGTAAGCCATGGAAACTCCAGTGCCTATTCGGACGCCGGCAGAACCTACTTTCGCGGTTATTCAGCATTGCCATCAGCCGCCAAAGCGCTTCTTTGAATACGTCCTTCGACGATATCGTACAGAGTAACAGAGCCTAGGAACATATGAATGTGCTCACTCAAATCATCCCACAATTCATGGGCTAGACAACGCTCATTGGCGCCAGTGCAGCCCCAGGAGCACAGCGGGTGGAGCGTAAGGGTTCATCGACAGCGACGATGATCTCGGAGACCGGCATCGTCGATGCCTCGCAGGCGAGGAGATACCCCGCATCCGGCCCACGGACGCTCTTGATAAGTTAAGCTTGCCGCAACTTTTGGAACAGCTGATCAAAATAAGACAGTCAAATTCACTGTCTTTCCGCAATATCCGCCAGCGCGACTGGCCGCCCTTCACCGTTTTTAGCGATATCAATCATCGCCATTACGGCATAACGATGATTCGTCGTAAGTCGCACGAACTCTTACCCTAACGCCAAACTAAACGTTGAGTAAAATTATACGGCGAAACGCCTTTAAGACCCCGAAAATTTGTATGGTATTAAACTTTTATATTTTTGGCGGCGGACGCAGTGTCGTCTGCGTTTGTGAGAGGTCGCGCGTATCAATCGATTCGGATTTTCCCTCGACCTGCGCCTCCAATTCCTCGACCCGCGTTTTAAGTGTCGTGACCTGCTCCATCAATCCGTCGAGGGCCCGCACAACCGGGTCGGGAATATCTCCGAGCGGCGTACCATATGGCGAAAATTCCGGAGAATGGCTACCCGTACGCCTAGGAATCGCGCGTCCGGGAATGCCAACGACGGTAACGGCTTCAGGCACATCCTTGGTCACAACCGCATTCGCACCGATACGTGCGCAACGCCCGACCGTAACAGGACCAAGAATCTGCGCTCCAGACCCAACAATAACGTCATCTTCTAACGTCGGGTGACGTTTTTGATCCCGCTGAATATCAGAATCAATTGACGGGGAGACGCCGCCAAGCGTGACATCGTGATAGAGAGTAACGCGCTCACCAATTTCTGCTGTTTCGCCAATCACCACACCCATACCGTGGTCAATGAAGAAACCTGCGCCGATAACGGCACCCGGATGAATCTCGATACCGGTCGCGAACCGCCCAAATTGCGAGAGGAAACGCCCGAAGAGCTTCAGGTTCCGTTTCCATGCCCAATGCGCGGCGCGATGTAGCATAATCGCATGGAATCCGGGATAGCATACGATGACCTCGACCCACGATCGCGCCGCCGGGTCTCGTTCCTGTATTCCCCTAATGTCCTCACGAATCACCTTGAACATCTCGTCGGAAACCTATTGTTTATTGATGAAAGAATACCCGTGCCGCACCTTTTCCGGGCTGGCATTACGAGCGGAAAAAACTTTTAATTTGCGGGTTTCTTGCTCGTCACCTGTTGGATATAGATATGTCGCTAGCCACGGTCAACTGGCGGATAGAATTGAGCCGGTCTCCGCAACCATCACAAAACCCGCGGAAACCATTACATTTTTTTGAGACATAAAACGACTGGAAGAACATGCCAGAAGTCATCATCAACGGTCCCGAAGGTAGGCTGGAATGCAAGTATCAGCCGGGGCGTGAAGCGAATGCGCCTATTGCATTGATACTTCATCCACACCCGCAACATGGCGGGACGATGAACAATAAAGTTGTCTACACGCTCTACCAGATATTCCTGCAGCGCGGGTTTGCCTGCATGCGCTTCAACTTCAGGGGCGTCGGACGCTCACAAGGTAGTTTTGCGCGCGGCGAAGGGGAATTGTCAGACGCCGCTGCGGCGCTCGACTGGCTGCAGAGCTACAACGAAAACGCTTCGCAATGTTGGATCGCCGGCTTTTCGTTCGGCGCCTGGATTGGTATGCAATTGTTGATGCGGCGACCCGAAATCACGTCATTCGTTTCTGTCGCCCCACCGGCGAACATGTATGATTTCAGTTTTCTGGCGCCCTGTCCCTCCTCGGGACTATTCCTATCAGGTGACCTCGACGATATCGTACCAGCAGATTCGATTGAAACGTTGGTCGGAAAATTGCGTCAGCAACGCGGCATAGAGATCGATCACCACACCATCAAGGGTGCTAATCATTTCTTCCACGAACGACTGGAGAACGTTGAGAAAATTGTCGGAAACTACCTCGACACGTCAATGGCGGCGTACGCGGAGCAAGAAGTTGCCGCTGATTGATTAGGCCGTTGGTCGACTGAATAATACACCACCCGAGGTAGGCTTCTTGACCCCCGTCGTCTCGGGGAAGCTGGTCGGCAAACCTTCCAGCTTTCGCACGGCAAGATAGGCAAAGGCCTGCGCTTCGATCGCGTCGCCATTCCAACCGAGCGCCTCCATCCGGTCGACCGGCACACCCAGCGTCAGACGCAAACCCGTCATGATTGCTGGATTCTTTCTGCCCCCACCACACACCACCCAGCGGACAGGGGCTGCGGGCAAATGATCAAGTGCTGATTGAACGCAAGAAACGGTAAATGCAGTTAGCGTCGCTGTCCCATCTTCCACAAGAAGCGGCTCGATGGCAGTCGTATCAACCTCATTACGGTCTAGGGATTTTGGCGGGGGTCGCCGTAAATACGGAAAGCGCATCAGCGCGGCCAGAGCTTTGTCGTCAATCTGGCCGCGACGCGCCATTGCCCCGTCCCGGTCCATAGGCTTCCCCGTGTACCGATACGCCCAATCATCAATCAAGGCATTACCCGGGCCCGTATCAAAGGCGATCAAATTGTCGTCTGGGCCAATCCATGTTACGTTTCCGACCCCACCAAGGTTCAAGACCGCAATCGGTTTCTCGTGACCCGACATTAACGCAGCATGAAAAATAGGCGCTAAAGGTGCTCCCTCGCCGCTGTCATCTACGTCTGCTGACCGGAAATCGGCAACGACGTCTATCCCGCTCTCCGCCGCTAGCAATTTGCCATCACCAATCTGCCAAGTAAATCCGCGCGACGGCTCGTGATGAAGGGTGTGACCATGAAAACCGACAACACCAACGGTCGAACGATCAA
>DJKK01000151.1 GCA_002434595.1 Alphaproteobacteria bacterium UBA6544
GACGGTTTCGCGGAATTGGCGGCGGCGCGCGCGGAAGGCCTCGGTTATTCCAATGTTTTGATAATGGAGGGAGGCGCCGCCGCATGGGAGGCGTCAGGCTACACGCTTTACAAGGGGGAGCACCTCCCGAGTAAGACGTTCGGTGAACTGCTCGAGCTCGCCAACCATACGCCGAACCTTACCTCGGAAGAGGTTGTCGCCCTTCAGGAAGGCAATGCGAACCATATCATCGTCGATAGCCGGCCTTGGGACGAATACCGAAACTTCAACATCCCAGGCGGTATCTGCTGCCCGAATGGCGAGTCGCCGTTGCGGATAGGCGAACTCGTACCCGATCCGGCAACGACGATTATCGTAAACTGCGCCGGTCGTACCCGCTCGATATTGGGTGCTGAAACACTGCGGGCGTTCAATCTTCCGAACCCTGTCTATGCATTGCAGAACGGGACGCAAGGCTGGTTCCTTGCCGGCCACGAGCGGGAGGAGGGGGCGACCCGGAATTACCCCGACGCACCGACGTCGGAAGAGACACTCGCTGATATGCGCGCCCGTGCCAGAGCGCGCGCGGAGAAATCGGGGCTTCGATTCATCACATCGGAAGAAGCCGCAGCTTGGCTCGCCGACGAGACGCGCAGTACCTATCTGATCGACGTCCGAAGCGATGAAGAGTACGAATCAGACGGTCTGCCCTGCAGTCGGCATGCACTCGGCGGTCAATTGGTGCAGTCCGTCGACAGTTGGGTCGGCGTGCGTGGCGGTCGGATCATCCTGATGGACAACGAGATGGTCCGCGCACCGATGATGGCAAATTGGATCCATCAGATCGGCTATGACGTTGTCGTAGTGGAAGGTGGCGTTGATGCGATGCGCGGCGTTTCTCTGCCTGAAATTCCAAACTTCGAAGTGGACCCTATATCGCCGGTGACAGCAGCCGAGGCAAAGGCGTTGCAATTGGATGGTGCGCAACTTGTCGATCTGCGGTCGCCCCGGGCGTATCGTTCGGGACACATAGATGGGGCGACTTGGTCAATCCGTACGCGTCTTGACCGTCTTGACCTTGCGTCGGATGCACTCGTCATCGTGATCACGAACGATGATGTGGTGGCGTCGCTGGCGGCGCAGCGGCTCACTGAGCTGGGAAAAACCGATGTCCGCCAACTGTTGGGTGATGAGGGCGCATGGCGTAACGCCGGTCTGCAGATCGTCGCAGTGCAGGACGAGTCGGCGGAAGACGATAGTATGGAACTTGTCTATCACTGGCAGCACAGGAACAATCCGAACGGTGGCGACCCGGCCGCAGCACATGCTTATCTTGACTGGGAAATCGGTCTTGTTGACCAGTTGGATGCACAGGAGCGCGATTCGTTTCGCCTGGTGCCTTTGTAGATTATTACTTCAATCTGCCGTATCCGTTTCGAGATAGGTAGTCATGTCGAATTCAAATCTAAAAAAACAGAACGCCATCGGAGAACCGTTATGGATCGACGTTCTGAAGACATCCCGGTCCTTCATCATCTTTATGGTGGTGGTCGCCGTTGTCGGTGGCAGCCTTGGAATTGCCGTGATCGCACCCTGGGGACGCGCGAGCCCGGATTGCTCGATTTATTGCGTCATTATGAACAAGTTGGGTGATCCTATTCGCTGGGACGAGCTGAAGACCGAGACAATGACCGAAGACATGATTGCGGAGGTCGAGCGGGAGCTGGATGTTCTCGATTTTTCTTTCGGCATGCCGAACTACAAGCAGCACGGCATTTGGCTTACGGGCGAGCGCTACGAAATCTTGATGGAAAAGATCAATGCGCCGATGGCGGAACGGACGAATCCGGGCTCGGGAAAAGCGATGAATATCGCAGAAGAGCTTTATTATAATATTAAATCTAGTAAATACATGAATCTTAATTTAGAAAATGATAAAAAAATAAAAATAAAAATATTAAATAAAATATTCGTAGAAAGAAAAAATATAATTTTAAGTAATGAATTCGATATCGCGCGACCACAATTTGAAGTAGCGGCGGAAATGGGGGATGCCAATGCCCAGTACCAACTGGGCCTGATGTACCACAAGGGTAAAGAGTACGAGCAAGACCTCGAGACGGCCATCCGGTGGTACACGCTGGCCGCGAAACAGGGGCACGTGCCGGCGCAGTACAACTTGGGCTTGATGTATCACAAGGGCGACGGCATTCCGCAAAATTACGAGTCGGCTGTAAAGTGGTACAGGCTTGCGGCGGAACGACAAAACGCGCGTGCCCAGCACAAGCTGGGGCTTATGTACTATCACGGACACGGCGTTCCGCAGGACAAGAAAGCCGCAGAGAAGTGGTGGAAGCTGTCGTCGAGGCAGGGCTTCGCGGGTTCCTAAGGAGCTAACGGACCCTCTGCTACGCTAATCGTGCAGAATTCCAAGCGCCTGTTCGTAAGCTGATTCGGCCAGCACCTTGATCTCCGGCAACGATCGGCTGCCGATCGGGTGTTCGACCATCACGAAGGGGTAATCAGGAAGCCCCATCATGCGTGCGATGTTTTGCGCGGTGACCTTAAACGGCTCGGTGCAGAGCACCACGGCACGTTTACCCAACTGCTCGAAACTGATTCCGTCATGCAAACTGCACGTGGAACAGCTGCCTCAATCGCCAAGGCCGGTGATCAGAAAATCTACCCTTTCGACGGCGGCGGCGAGTATTTCGGCAGGCGCCGGCGCGCTTGCATTACACTTTGAAAAGAGAGGCGCCACCGTGCAGCCATGGCGGGCCTCAAACAGAGCCGCCGTTTCTTGCAGCATCTCGACAGCGTTGAGCTTGCCATTCTCAAGGATGCCAACGGTCAAGCCGTCCAGTCCGTTTGGCGCGACGGCGCGGGTGTTGTGGCGCTCCGGTCCGGTGACGGTGGGGTCGTAGAGTTGCATCGTTTCTTTTCCTTTCTCAATCGCAATCGATGCAGACACCGATTGGTTTCGATTGCATCAGCGAGCTGCGGGCACGGCTCCATGACGGGATGAAGCAGGAATGCCCGCCCGCATCTCCACCACCGACGACGAGCAGAATGTCGTCAGGTGTCAGGCCGCGGTGCAGCTTGCCGTCTTCGACCAGCGGATGCGTATCCCCATCGGCGTGCTGTTTGTCGTACTCGCGCTGGCGGTACTTGCCAACCGATTTCATACCGTCAACCGTGCGATAGGCCTGCTTGAAGAGGTATTCCTTCACGTCACTGCGGCTCCAGCCAGCGCCTGCGACCACGCGCACGTGTTCCGGCGCCATGACGACGGCGGATTGGCCGAGCGTGATACAACCGTAATTGGCCATGGCGTCCGCGATGCTGTTCAACACGTGCTCCGGTGTGTTGCCGCCGTGATTTTCGACATTGCAGAATCCGCCACCGGCAAAAACCGTCACGCTACTGACGCCGTCGGGATAGTCCTGCTCCTCGACCAGCAAAGGCCAGGGGTTGCCGCGCCTGCGCTCGGCGATACAGAAACTGAACTTGCCGGGATTACCCTGGGTTGATTTGTCGGAGACGCCTGGGATCATGCGGAACACGTTAATCAGGATCAGGCGGATCGCACGGCCGATGGTGGCATTCACCCGGTTCCCCGGCCCGAACAGGTTGACCTCGGAATTCATGCCGAGGTCGTCCGCCATCTCGCCGCTGACTACCAATAATGGGGCCGAGCCGCCGGTACTGGCCGTTGAACCGTGGAAGTTGAAATCGGGCTCGTTCATCGCTTCGAATGCGGCAATCACAACGGGGAAATATTCTGCCTTGCAGCCCGCCATCACCGCGTTGACCGCTGCAGCATGCACCGTGCATTCGTAGCCGGTAGCCGGATGGCTTGCGATGACCGTTTCCTGTGGCCGGCCTTCGAATTGCAGCATCTCCTCGACCCGCTCGACTCTCGGCGGCACCACCGGCAAACCGTCGGTCCAGCCTTGCTCGAAGCAATAGTCCATGGCGGCGAGCAGGTCGTCGGAAACCTCGTGAATTCGGGCGCTGTCCAGAGGCATGATATGGCTCCATCCCAGATGTTTGTCGTTGATGACAAGTTATAGCGTATGTGTGTTGTGGACAGATACTCTCAAAAGCAGCCTGACTTCTCCATCGCTTTGGCAAAACCGAAACCAATTGATTGATCATATAGCCTGAGACCTTATTGTAGATTTAAATCTCTGTATCACGCAGGTGTATTGTTTCATTGAAGACCGTTAGTTCACGGAAGACGCTTACATATCTGATGCTCGCAATTGCGATCGTGGGCGGCGTACTCTTGGGCTCTTTGACCGCGCGAATTGCTCTCGGGCCACACTTCGGCCACTATCAATCTCGGTACCTGAATCAGCAGAAGTTGAACTACGTGGGTCCCAGTGGCCTGCAAACCTCGTTTTGCCACTGTCGCATGAACGACGGCATATGCCCCTGTACCTCGCAATCCCAGAATCCCTCCTATGATCACGAAATTTGGTCGCAGCTTGAAGCCATTGCGCCCACGAAGTTTGCCGCCAAACAAGTGAGCCAGACAATCATGGAAGCAACGGGCTTCAATACGATCGAACCGCAACGCAGTGAAGGTGGCGGACGTTTGGGTTACGGTGGAAAATCCACGTTTCTCGATGGAACACTCGAAGAGCTGTTTCTCGTCTATAAGCGACCAAAAATGCGGGTCCGTGCCCTATTTGCTAGGCGGCAAGACCCCACCAAGGCCCTATTGATTGTGACGCCTGGGTCGTGGTCGACAAGCGAGCATATAATGGGGTTAAAGGACGACGACTACCATCTCGGCATGGGGCGGCATTTTTTCGAAAAAGGAATTGATGTCGTCGCGTTCGATCACGGGAGCAATGGCCACATTGAGGCCTTGGCGAATGTCATAGCGATCGTAGAAGGTACACAGATTTTTGGGCTCTGGGCGCGTAGCGTATGCGATCTGATGTCGAGGCTCGACATACGTCGTAAATACGAGCGGGTCGTCCTGTATGGACTTTCGAGGGGAGGTCGAACTGCGGAATACATCTCCGCGCTATGCACGGGATTTGATCTTGTGATTTCAGGCGATCACTTCATCGCCGACCAATACCATTCTTACCATTGGAATTCTATGTGGTCGGCAAAATACCTCAAGTATAACTCCTGGTTTCTGCACAGGGTGCCTCTTGCAGGCCGGCTGACTAAGCCTGACTTGATGCACGCTGCTAAGAGCCCCATGGCGTATACGATCTACGAGAAGCGGCAGCCCAAAATTCGTGAGACCATTGGGAGCGAATTTCACTTCTATAATGAATTGGAGGGGAATCGCCGATGGCGTTTCATCTTCAAGAAGGTCAAAAAGCACGTCCCGGAACTCGAACAAATCGAACGAATGATCGCAGGTTCATGGACCGGAATCCGGGGATCTGGATTGTTAAGCCGGCGGCCCCAAAAATGAGGCGCGCACGCTTCTTGGGCGTCAGTGCGGTCGCGATACTGTTTCTGGCAGCATCGATTGCCGGATTCTCGATCAGTATTGGCTGGATGAACGGTGCGTTTTCGCCGTTAGCTGACATCTGGCGAAATTGGACATTTCCGCCAGTCGAGTCTGCAAAGGGATTTGAGGCCGACAGTTTCGCGAGGCTGAAATACCGCGAACCGAACTTGGAATTCCGTCCGCACCCGGACTTTAGGAA
>DJKK01000005.1 GCA_002434595.1 Alphaproteobacteria bacterium UBA6544
CTACGTTGCCGGCCTCGTTATGATCTTGCTCGCCCTGTACGATGAGCCCGCTAAATCACGAAACCTCTGACCGACCCTTTAAATGGAAAAACACTCGATGTCCTTATCCGAAATCCGTCGTGCTGTCGCCTCCAAGAAGTCTGATGAGATCGTTGCACTGACTTCCGGTCCATTGCGGCCTCTATTTTCCAACGAAGCCTTGGTGAAGGTATCAGCGATCTCACTTAATCGGGGTGAACTGCGCCGCGCCGAGCGCGCAAGTGATGGTGCATTGCAAATTGGCTGGGACTTTTCCGGAACCGTAGACAAGACGGCGGCTGACGGAAGCGGACCGGTAACGGGCACGCGTGTTGTTGGTTTTTCGACCCGAATGGAGGGTTGGGCTGAATATGTCGCGGTGCCTACATCCTATTTGGCACCCATTTCAGACGGTGTGAGCGACGCGCAAGCTGCCACTTTGCCGGTGGCGGGATTGACCGCTCTTCATTCCGTAGATGCGGCGACGGCACTTCTCGGGCGAAAGGCTTTGGTTACCGGAGCGAGCGGCGGTGTCGGCGCATTTGCACTCCAGCTAGCGGCGCTCGCCGGCGCGGATGTTTGCGGACAGATCCGGCGCGCGGAGCAACGGCATTTCATTGAAAATCTAGGCGATTTTCCGGTCTTGGTTACGTCGGGCGGTGTGGAGTTCGTATCCGATGGCGGCTATCGTTTGATTGTCGACGGTGTCAGCGGACCGATTTTGGCGAACGCGATTCCGGCTTTGGCGCCGGATGGCATCTGTGTCTGCTATGGCGTTACCGACACACCAGAAATTCCTGTCGACATCGGGCAATTCATGCGCATTGGGCTCGCACAAATTCTCGGCTTTCATCTTTATGCGAAAAGCGAGTCTTCACCACCCAGTGACAATCTCCCGCGGCTGCTTTCTCTTGTCGCGTCGGGGCGTCTCAATTGCGCGATCGAACGCGAGGCGTCATGGTCAGAAATCGACCGCTTTGCGAGCGATCTCATCGAACGGAAATTTCTCGGCAAGGCCGTTTTGCACGTCGACTAGGCGGACGCACGTATTAGCTTTCGCTTCCCCAAGCCTTTTCAGCATACTGTGTCGTCACGATGTCGAAAACTACCCCGTTCGGATCGCGGAATTTAATCTCGGATGCGCCTTCAGGCGTGTTTGGGAGTTGCATATGGTAGCGGCCCCCGTTGTCCTCGATAGTCCCCTGCATCGCCTCGATGTCCTCGACGACAAATCCCATGTGGTGAAGCCCGTGAAAGTTCTTACCACGCTCGTCGCCGGCCTGCTCATCGGTTTTGAACTTTAGGATCGCTAGGCTGACGACTCCGTCGGTCAGCAGGATCGAGACGTCGGATTCTGTGGCACGTGTCATGCCAAAGGTTTTCTCGTAGAAACCCGCCGCTTCCTCCAAATCTGGGACGGTGACGGCAATATGTCGAAGCTTGGGCACTTTCGTTTCCTTCCCCTGCGTCCAGTGTTTTATCGATGCTGCGGCTTGCCTCTGCCGTCTGTCAAGCGCGCCAGAATTGACGGAGCGATGTGATGACGCCACGATTTTTGAGGGAAAATAGGGAAGACCGACATGTCTGCTGTTGCTGACGATGGGCACAAATTTGCCTGTCGGCCGCTGTCCGTGGCCATTGGATCTGAAGTTCTTAGCGCTGCTCGACGACGGCGTGAAGTCACGGCTGCGAGGAGCTTTCGCTGATTACAGGCTTTTGTTGGTGCGCGATGAGCATATTTCGGCCGCGAATCAATTGAATTTCGCGAAAGAGTTTTGGCGATATCTCGATTCGACAGGATTACGACGTCGAGCAGAGCGCGGTCAGCGAGACGCAATTCGTATCGAACATTGGGCAAGATGGCATCCTTGGCGATATTGAGCTTGATTTCTATCACGATCAGCTGTTTCAGGGAAATCCGCTGAAGGCGCCCATCCTCTATAGAATTTAAGTTCCTGCAGAAGGGGGCGAGACGAGTTTGTTCACACGACACGCGCCTATGACGCAATGCCGGAATTGCTGCGCCCGCGGCTCGAAGGAAAGTCCTGCCTTCATCTCTATGATTGAAAGGGGGACTATACCGGGTTCCAGGATTTGGAACCGGCGTCGCCCGGCTCACCGCGTGCCAATCATCCAATTTTGTATCGCGAACTTGGGACGGATGCCGTCGGGGTATGGGTGAACCGCCTGACGACCATTCGTATCAACTAGCTACCGATGACCGAGCCGTGATATTTAATTGATTAGGTGCGCAGCTATCTTTGCGACGAAAGTATCAACTATCGGCACAAGTGGCGGAGGGTTGATTTGCTGATTTGGGACAATCTCATACTGCAACATGCGCTGGGACCATTTGATAAACCCCTGCCTAGAACTCTGCGTAGAACGCTGATTGTCTGATCTAAAGTGGGTCTCCCCGGACCAAGCGCGGGAGATCGCCGACAACCCCCATCGCATGGTGCATGAAGAGACGCTTCAAGGGCAGCACTCTGCCGACAGCGGCCAATCCGGCGTCTCGCGCGGCGCGTATCGGTGCGACATCGTTGGAGAACAGCCGGTTCAAGGCGTCGGTCACCGCGACCAATGTGGTATTGTCGACCCGGCGCCAGTTCTCATAGCGGGCGAGCGCAGTCGGATCCGCTGATTCTAGCCCGAGACGAATGGCATCGACTACTGCTTCTGCGAGCGCCGCCACGTCACGTATGCCCATGTTAAATCCTTGTCCGGCGATGGGATGGATTGCATGAGCCGCTTCGCTAATGAGCGCAAGGCGCTGATCTGTGTAGCTCGAGGCGTGCATCAGACCGAGCGGGTAAGAAAAGCGTGGACCTTCCAATTCGAGGGCGCCCAGCCAGGTTCCGAAGCGCCGTTTGACTTCCGCAAGAAAGAGACTTTCTTCCAGTTCGAGGAATGACGGCGCAAGGTCGCTGCGTTCGGTCCATACAATGTTGGTTCGATGACCGGTCATCGGCAGCATTGCAAATGGACCACCTGGCAGAAAGAGCTCAACGGCAACACCATGATGCGATCGCTCATGAGCAACCGTACATACGATAGCTGTCTGGTCGTAGCGGAACTGGTTTGCCGAAATCTCCGCCGAGCGGCGCAACGGAGAGTTTCGGCCGTCAGCACCAACGATTAGCGAACAGCTCAAGGACCGCCCGTCAGTGAGTTGGACTTCCGCGCCATCTATATCTCGCTCCGCTCGCTCAACGGTCGCGGGCGCGACCATTGTGAGAGACGGCGTTTTGCTGGAGAGGCGAAACAAGGCGTCACGGATCAGGCGATTCTCAATGATATAACCAAATGGATCCGTCCCAACTTCCGTGTAGTCGAAGTGCAAAAATAGAGGGGACACACCGCGTGACGGGTGACCATCGACGACCCGGATATCGAGAATCGGTTCTGCGTCAGGTTCAAGCAGCGGCCAGAGGCCGATTCCTTTCAGGACTTGCTTTGATCCGTGGGCGATAGAAGTCGTCCGACCATCGAAGGCGGGCAGTTGTATCTGTGCAGGGTTGGATTTCTCGATCACCGCCGTCTCAACGCCGGCTCCAGCCAGAGCGCATCCGAGCGTCATTCCAGCCATACCGCCACCGACGATGATAACGTCGAACCGATCGCTCATTGTCCACTCCAATTCCTACCTTCCTAAGGTGCCGCCTGTGCCCCTGCATTGTCCAGCCCGCGTGTCTGTTCAATAAATAAGCATAACGCTTTATGTGCATAAAAATTAGGCAATTAATTGGTGTTCAAAATGATGAGAATAAGTGTAAATGCCATAACATATTGATTTAAATGCAATAATGATGATCCGAAAAACCGGCATGATTCTTGGGGTAATAGGCGTCCGAGAGCGCTGCGCGTCCTGCGCGGCGGGAGTGCGAACAAGAATGCGGAGGACGCACGCATGAAAATGGTCATGGCTGTGATTAAACCCTTTAAGTTGGATGAGGTGCGCGAGGCGCTAACCGAACTGGGTATCGAAGGTATGACGGTTAGTGAGGTCAAAGGCTTCGGACGGCAAAAAGGACAGACCGAAGTTTATCGCGGGGCGGAGTATGCCATCAGTTTTCTGCCGAAAGTGAAGATCGATCTCGCCGTCAATGACGACTTGGTCGAGCGGACCGTCGAAACCATAGAACGCACGGCTAAGACCGAGCGGATTGGCGACGGCAAAATTTTTGTTTTCGACCTCGCCAAAGCGGTGCGAATCCGTACCGGCGAAGCGGATAATGAAGCGCTCTAAAAGGAGGACATGAACAATGTTGAGACACTTTCGGAGCATTAAACTGCTTGGCGCGGTCGTAGTGGCCTTTGTGGTCATGACCGGTACCGCTCAGGCGGCAGTCGAGGGTGAAACCGCCTTCGTCTTTAATACTTTCTCATTTCTCGTTCACGGCTTTCTCGTGATGTGGATGGCGGCTGGCTTTGCGATGCTAGAATCCGGCCTTGTCCGCAGCAAGAATACCGCGGCGATTTGCCTGAAGAACATCGCGCTCTATTCGATCGCGGGCATCATGTATTACTTGGTCGGCTACAACCTCATGTATGTAGATGTACCTGAAGGCGGTTGGACAGGCAGCTTTGCGTTCCTCTACAACCCGTCGGATGCGGAGCTCGCGCTGCTCGCTGCCGAAGAGAAGTCAGCGGAAATGGTCAAGGCTGTGACCGACAACGGCTACTCGGTGAGTTCCGACTGGTTCTTCCAAATGGTCTTTGTTGCGACCGCGGCATCGATTGTTTCCGGGACGCTCGCCGAGCGTATCAAGGTTTGGCCGTTCCTCATTTTTGTGATCTTCCTGACCGCCGTGATCTACCCGATCCAGGCTTCCTGGGTGTGGGGCGGTGGCGTGCTCGACGCCATGGGCTTCTCCGACTTCGCGGGATCTACGCTAGTGCATTCCACTGGTGGATGGGCCGCTTTGACCGGTGCCATTATTCTGGGCGCGCGTAAGGGCAAGTACGGACCGAATGGTGCTGTGACGCCGTTGCCGGGCGCCAATTTACCGCTCGCAACGCTTGGCACTTTCGTGCTGTGGTTTGGCTGGTTCGGCTTTAACGGCGGCTCGCAACTGGCCGCAGACGG
>DJKK01000109.1:0-126 GCA_002434595.1 Alphaproteobacteria bacterium UBA6544
CACGCCGACCGAGCGGTCTGAGATTCGCATTGGAAGGAAACCGCATAGCGAGTGTCGAACTCCATCCAAGTGCTAAACTTCCGCTAGAGCATAAATTCTTTCAAAATTATCGTTCTGGAGTTGGCA
>DJKK01000109.1:534-2864 GCA_002434595.1 Alphaproteobacteria bacterium UBA6544
GTGCATTGGGTGCCTCTTGGCAAGCGGAATAAACTTGTATGCTGCCGTCGCCGTTATCGAGCTGTTAAACGCTTTGAATATCTCAGAATTGTCCGAGATGTATGGCATACTCACCGATCCGATTATTCTGGGTATCGCCATTTTTATGTTCGCGGTTGAGTCATTCTCGGACAAAATTTCCGGTTTCGATAGTATTTGGGATACGGTTGATACGTTTCTTCGTGTTCAAGCCAGCGCACTGATGGCGGCCGGTGCCGTATCCCAAATTGGTGAATCCTTTCAGATTTCGGCCGTTTTGATTGATTCTCGGACAGTTGCGTGGGGCAGTCATGCAAAAGAGGCGGGCCGCCATGCGATGATAAATGCTTCTCCGGAGCCAGTGAGTATTTGGATTGCATCCTTCCTCGAAGACGTTTTTGTGCTCATGGGACTGCTACTCGCCATGCTCAAGCCAACGATTTTCCTCGTAATATTAGGGTTCTTTTTTTCTCTTCGCGATGAGGTTTGTCCCGAAATCTTGGCGAGGCTGCAAAGCTTTAATCGACAGGTTTCGAGGACAGGAAGACCTTGCCGGCCGAGAGGTAGATTGACCTACTGGTTTTGACCTAACCGCACCGAAGGACTAAAGCGGAACTTCTGATCAAGCCATGTGTAGCGTCTGAAACCGCGTTTATAATTGTAAATCGATAACGATATTACCTCTGTCATCGAGATGCGCGCGTGCATTCGGCGGGACAAGACAGGTCGCGTCGTACTCTTCCACGATGCAGGGGCCGTCAATCGGAGATGCCAGATCCGCTCGATGTAAAATTCTCGTCTCCCGCCACCCAAGTTCGGCGCCGAAGTATGCCGGGCGCGATGGAAGCGCATCGACATGCGCGGCACGCTCAAACGTAAGGCTCTCTGGAATTCTGGAGCTATCCGGAATCCCCAACCCGATCAGTTGGGCGTTGACCAGTTCGACAGGTTCATCGGGGCCGGCGCGGTGGCCGTACGTCCGCTCATGTTCTTGGCCGAACGCTTCCTCCAACCGGGAAATCTTACCGGCATCAAGATCACCGTCAGGTGCCGATACTGTCAGTTCGAATATCTGGCCCTTGTAGTGCATATTGGCAGTCCTTCTGAAACGCATCTGGTCTCGATTGAATCCGTCTTTCTCCAATTGCGCCCGTGCTTGTACTTCAAGTGTGTTCCATACTTCCGTGAGCTCGTTTGGCGACATATCCCGTACGATACGTTGAACCGTTCGCGAATAGTGGTGCTCGATATCGGCATAGAGCAGCCCGAACGAACTGAAGAGACCTGGCGAAGGAGGAACGAAGATCTGAGACATGCGCAATTCCCGAGCCATGCCGGCCGCAAATAGAGGGCCGTTTCCGCCGAAAGGCACCATTGCATATTGACGCGGGTCTCTGCCGCGTTCTGAAGAAACCGCGCGAATGGCGCGTATCATATTTGAAATTGCAATTTGATGCGCTCCGTAAGCCGCGTGCTCGAGCGTAAGACCGAGTGGCTTGGCGATCTTATCCTCCAAAACTTCCCGACTCCGCGATGCATCGATCTTTAATTCACCTCCAACCAAATATTCCTGACTGAGGTAGCCAAGAGCGACGTTTGCGTCAGTGATTGTTGGTTCGTTGCCACCGATATCGTAACAGACAGGGCCAGGGTCCGCGCCGGCACTCTGAGGGCCGATCTGCATGGAGCCTCCGGCGTCGATCCAAATGATCGACCCGCCTCCGGCACCGACTTCTGCAAGATCGATTGCCGGTACCTTTAGTAGGTATCCGGCGCCTGTCATGAGCCGCGAACCCGTGAGAATTCCCCCACCCACCTGAAACTCGTGCGAGCGTGTATATTCTCCATCCTCGATAAGAGACGCCTTTGCTGTCGTGCCTCCCATATCGAAGGTGATAATGTCCTGCAATCCAGCCTTGCGACCGAATGCGTGACCACCGACAACGCCGCCCGCCGGACCGGACTCAACAATGTTGCAAGGAAGGTGTCGAGCGGCTTCAGCGGTCATCAGGCCGCCGTTTGATTGCATTAGAAGAAGTGGCGCCTGGATGGATGCTGCCGTGAACTGCTCATCCAGACTAGCCAGATAGTCGGCAACAATTGGCAGGAGATAAGCATTTATCACGGTTGTCGAAGTGCGTTCGTATTCCTTGATCTCCGGCAGCACTTCAAAACTAATACAGACTGGAATGTTTGGGGCGCGTTCTTCAACGACTTCCTTAATCATCTGCTCGTGGATGGGATTCGCGAACGAGTTGATCAAGGAGACGGCAATTACCTCAACTCCCTCCGAGATAAGGCGGTCTACAACG
>DJKK01000109.1:3255-3943 GCA_002434595.1 Alphaproteobacteria bacterium UBA6544
GACAACCAGTCGTAAGTATCTTTCGACAAGAGGTGCCGGTTTCTCCCAATGTAAATCATAAAGTCGAGGCATTCGGAGATTTCTAATTTCTAGGACGTCCCGGAAACCCTTAGTGCCGATCAACCCGGTCATGGCCCCTTTGTGCTCCAGAATTGCATTTGAGGCGACGGTGGTGCCATGGAGTACTTCCTGTATGTCAGCGCCAGTCAGACCGTATGTCTTGAAGAGCTCATCAAGGCCTTCCACGATCGCGCGAGCGTAATTGTCGACGCTTGAGGAAATCTTCTTTGTCAGGACACATCCATTCGTATCCATAAGGACAATGTCTGTGAAAGTGCCGCCGATATCGACGCCTATTCTGTAGTCACTCATTTTCAGTCCGCAGATTTATTATGCTGTAGGTCTATTGGGAAGCGTCGAGCGCCTCTTCAGTACCGTCGTCGTCCCATGAGACAAAGGGCACCTTCTTCCATCCCCGACTTGACCGCATTTGCTCTCTCAGGGCTGTGGTTCCGTTGATATCGACGCACCACGCCTCTGTGTCGACGATTACGCCGTAACCGGTTCGCGCGGCTTCAGCGCTGACCAGTTCGTTTCGAACGTCTCGAAGCACTTCGGAGGGGTGTCTCTCCAGCGGATCGCCCCAACCACCCCCTCCGGCGAGCTCATGTCTGAAGACGTCGCCGTT
>DJKK01000239.1:0-205 GCA_002434595.1 Alphaproteobacteria bacterium UBA6544
CAGCCTCCCCGGCCGCCGCCTCACGCAGATAGGCGACGAGTGCATCGATTACTCTGTCGACGGTAGCCTCAAGCGGCCCGTCAGTGCTGTCCACAATCAAATCCGCTTCTGCGTAGACCGGATAGCGCTCCTCAATCAGGCCACGCATAGTGCCCTGCGGGTCTGCCGTCTTGAGCAATGGCCTGTTGTTGCGGCGGCTGACCCG
>DJKK01000239.1:522-6286 GCA_002434595.1 Alphaproteobacteria bacterium UBA6544
GGGGGCTGCCCCGCCGCCATAGCGTATCGAAGTCGGCCCGAAGCCAGATCGAATGCGCACACGCCTTTATGGCCGCCCGTGTCGCCTCGTTCATGAATGCGCCACCCCCCGTTGCAATCACCTTTACCGGGTCATCCAACAACCGATGAATCACGCGGCGCTCACCGTCACGAAATGCATGCTCTCCATGCAACTCGAAAATATCCGAGATACTGCATCCAGCCGCTTTCTCGATCTCATCATCCGCGTCGACGAACTGCAGCTTCAGCCGTTCCGCTGCACGAAGGCCAATTGCGCTCTTGCCCACCCCCATCATTCCGACGAAGACGATTGATTTGGTAAATTCCGGGAACTCTCGACAAGACATGTTTCAATTGCATCCGGGCGGGTCGGCGAGCCGTTGAACCGCGCCGTTCGCACCTATACACTGTCGAACAATTGCCACAGTCAACGTCTACCGTAAAGCCCGTTGAAACCTACGCTCCTATAGCGATCTCATGTTCCGGCCTCGATCGGGAAACCCTTAATGCGCCAACTGATCACCATTATCCTGTTGACCCTGTTTCTGATCATCGGCGGCAGCCTCGTCTTCCTGATGACGTGGGACATTCCCGCGCCATCCCATACAGTGAAGAAGACACTCGATGATTCGCGCTTCCCGCGTTAGCGCATTTGCGCTTTTCGGCGTTTTCCTCGCCTCCGGGGTCGCTCTCGCTCAGGCACCGACACCATTGCGACCTGCCGTCCAAACAGACGCCGCCCCCAACGATGCGCAAACACCAACGAGTATCACGGCGGGGCCACTACGCCTAACGCCGAAGATTTCACGCCCACTTGCAACGGAACGGACCGAAGCACCCTCGGGAGGCACTGCGGCATCACTTTCGCGCAGCGTCATCCAAGTCCAAGGCTTGACGGAGATCGACCCCAATTCCGTCGGAAGCCTGACCCCTGAAAACGGTGGACTGGGTTTTGACATGTGGCGAGGCACGCCGCGCCGTCTTATCGAACGCCTGATACCAGAGCTCCCCGACGCCGTCCGCTCTCCATTGTTGCGGGATCTAACGAAAAGGCTGCTGCTTTCCGCGGCAACACTGCCGGCATGGGAAGACAACCCCGCCGAACCAACTGGTCCCAGCCTAATCGTGACCCGCCTGCGCAAGCTGCAAGCGATGGGTGCGTTTAAGGACGCACGTGAATTGACTGAGCTGACACCGAAGCGCATGCAGGACCCCACCCTGCTGCAGCTGCAGGCCGATGACCGGCTGCTCGCGAACGACTACGGTAATGCCTGCCAGATCGTGGATGGCGCGGGCGATCATCTAGCGAGGCTCTATTGGCAACAGCTGTTAGTATTTTGCCAGACCCTGCGGGGCGATCGCGAGGGGGCAACATTGGGTGCCGGCCTTTTGGCCGAAACTCTCGGATCAACGGATGCTGCGTATTTCAAGCTGATCGACCGGCTGACGCTGGGCATAGAAGAGCCGCTCCTCAGCCTGCCAAAACCAAGCGCATTGCATCTCGCAGTCATGCGTACCGCGCAGATTACGATCCCGGACGACGCCCTCTCTGCGCCGCATCCATCCATCCTGCGAGCGATCGGCATCAGTCCGAACGCGCGACTGGAGACACGCCTCGCGGCCGCGGAAGCCGCAGCCGATACCGGCGCGCTAACGACCGAGCGCTTGGCGGAAATCTATATGGCGGAGAAGCATGATCCCGTTGAATTAAACAACGCGCTGAGCCTTGCAGCGGCGAACAGGTCGCCGCGTGGTCGCGCCCTGTTGTTTCAAGCGGCGCAGGTCGAGTCCGCCGCGATGGCGCGTGCGACCGTCTATTCTAAAGCCTTTGAATTGGCTAAGGAGGACGGCCGGTACAGGGCGGCCATCGATCTCTACCGACCATTGCTAGCGAAACTTGGCCCTATTGGCGAGCTCAGCTGGTTTGCCGCTGACGCCGCCCGGGCATTTTATTCACTTGACCGGCCCCTTCCCGCCCGCGGCTGGATGGAAATTCTCCGCCTCGGAGCAGACCGCAACCCAGACCTCGGTGTGGCACGCGACGCACTGTGGTTGCTCAGGTTCCTCACCGATTCTGTAGGAGCGGATGAGGATCTTGAGACCGAACTTCTCAATTGGCTCGCTGCTAACCGTCAAAAATCGGGGTCACGCTTCGTGGGAATAGGCACCGCGGGTTTGATGCTTCTCGAGGGGCTTGGCCACGAGGTGCCGGACGCGGCTTGGTGGAGAGTGCTCGATGCCAGCGCCGAACCCCGCACCAGCAAGGGCGACAATAGATTGCGCCTAGCGATGCTACGCGCCGCCGAAGCGAATCGGCGCGGTGAGACAATCACGCTGCTTCTTGTCGCGTTTGGTGGCGAGACGCCGGACATCGAGAATGCGGAGACGACGGCAGCGGCCGTCCGGGCGCTCCGGTTGATCGGGCTCGAACCGGAGGCGCGAGAATTGGCGCTGGAACTGGCCGCGACAATAGGGCTATAGACGATTTCTGATCTGAACGGCATCTTCCTCGAAATGATGATGGCCGAGCGCGGCGCCTCGGAGAACACCCGCGCCGCCTACGAGCGGGATCTCACCGATTTTACGGATTGGCTGGCAAAACAAGGCCTATCACTGATTGTGGCGGAAAGCCGCGATATCAGAGACTTCCTCTCCGTGCTGGCGGAACGAGGGCTCGCCCGGTCGAGCGCCGCCCGTAAACTCTCGACTTTACGTCAGTTTTACAGGTTCCTGCACGGAGACGGTTATCGCGACGACGACCCGACATCTGTCATCGACAGCCCGCGTGGCCAGAGAAGCCTTCCGAAGGTCCTGAGCGAAGCCGAGGTCGACCTCCTGCTAACGGGGGCGCGGCACTCTGAAGGAGCATCCGGCGACCGGCTCGTCGCGATGCTGGAGCTGCTCTATGCCACTGGGTTGAGAGTCACCGAGCTGGTTAGCCTTACCCTAAACGCAGTCACTGGCGACCGGGAAATTCTGCTGGTCACGGGTAAGGGTGGTAAGGAGCGTCTGGTACCAATTACCGGCGACGCGCGCGCGGCGGTCGACCGCTACCTTGAAAGCCGCGCGACCTTCCTGCCGGAAGGGAGCGATTCGCGATATCTATTCCCCTCACGCGGCAAGGAAGGGCACGTCAGCCGGCGGCGGTTTGCGCAAATGCTGGATGAACTTGCGGTGCGCGCGGGACTTGATCCTGCGCGTGTCAGCCCGCACGTCTTGCGACACGCGTTTGCGAGCCACCTCCTAGCCAACGGCGCCGACCTACGCCTGGTGCAGCAGATGCTCGGCCACGCCGATATTTCCACGACGCAGATATACACTCATTTGCTCGATGCCCGCCTAAAATCGCTGGTTGCCGACGTTCATCCGCTTGCCAAGGGCAAGGTGTAGTCCGGTGCCGTGCATTCCACGTTCGTCAAGTGCAAACGCATATGTTAAGGCATGCACGACAATGACCGCACGACCGCATCGGAAATGAAATTCTTCCTAGATTTCGAGCAACCCATTGCCGAACTCGAGAACAAAATCGAGGAGTTGCGCCATATCTCGGACAGCGGCGGCGTCAACATTGCTGATGAAGTCTCCAAGCTGCAAGGCAAGGCGGACCGGCTGCTGCGGTCGACCTACCAGTCCTTGTCGCCTTGGCAGAAAGTCCTTGTCGCGCGGCACCCGGAGCGCCCGCACTACAAGGATTACGTCGCTGCCCTCCTTACGGAATACACGCCATTCGCGGGAGATCGTGCCTTCGCGGATGATAAGGCCATCGAAGGCGGCATCGCACGCTTCCGAGGCCGCAGTTGCGTTGTTATTGGTCATGAAAAGGGGTCCGATACCAACGACCGCGTGCACCACAATTTCGGTATGGCACGACCGGAAGGATATCGTAAGGCGCAGCGCCTTATGGCCTTGGCCGATCGTTTCCATCTACCCATTCTAACATTCGTCGACACGCCTGGCGCCTATCCTGGCATCGGCGCGGAGGAACGCGGCCAATCCGAGGCCATTGCCACTTGCATCAATGCCTGTCTTCAGGTGCGCGTGCCGGTTATCAGCGTAATCATCGGCGAAGGGGGATCAGGCGGAGCGATCGCACTTGCGACGGCAAACCATTCGGTGATGCTCGAGCACAGCATCTATTCAGTGATTTCTCCGGAAGGCTGTGCGTCGATTCTCTGGCGCAGCGTGGATAAGGCCCAAGCGGCCGCCGACGCGTTGAAATTGACCGCACAAGACCTGCAACAACTGGAGCTGATTGACGAAGTCGTGCCAGAGCCAATCGGCGGCGCACACAGGGATCCCGCGGCGACCATCGCCACCCTCGGTGACCGAATTGCGAGGACACTTGATGTGCTGATCACACTTGATGGCGAAGCACTCTGGCAACGCCGCCGCGAAAAATTCCTCGCAATGGGGAAAACTGGACTTAAATAGTTGTCTCCGGTCAAGGGGCGTTCTTGGCTAGAAAGGCATCGATTACTGCCTGGGGTTCACCCTTGGCATAGGCTTCCTGCTGCCCAAGCACACCAGCGCGAAACGCTTCGTCGAAACCGACTAACGCGATTTCTCGGAACCTCGCCTTTGTGCGCGCCCAGGCGACCGGAGGCTTTCTGGAAAATTCCGAAGCCACGGCACAGGCCTTCTCAATTAGAACATCCCATTCAACGAGATGATTGACGATGCGAAGCGCCGCGGCTTCTTCAGCCTCCATGAGTCGGCCGGTCATGGAAAGCTCTTGGTTCATCGACCAACCGAGATGGAGGCTCATCCAGTACGAGCCCATGATGCTCGGTATGCCAGCATTTATTTCGGGTTGCCCCATCCGGGTACCGGGATGCGCCACCCGCTGATCGGAGACCAGCGCCATCTGGAAGCCGCCCCCAGCCGCGACTCCGTTCAATGCGGCGATAACCGGTTTTTCCGTCAAAAGGATCTGCTTGTAGATATTGCAGACCGTCCCGAACCAATGCTCGATTTCGTGTACCTTAACTTCGCGCGCTTCCCGCAGATCGACGCCGGCGCAAAAAGCACGGTTTCCCGATCCGGTCAGCACAATGCCGGCAACGTCGTCGCGTTCATCGAGTTCGATCAGACCGTCGGAAATTCCGCGCGCAAGTTCCATAGAGAGTGCATTCAGCGCGGCTTCTCGATTGAACTTCAGAATGGCGATTTCACCGTTCTTCTCGATCTGAACGACATCCGACAATGTACCTAGCTCCTTCCTGACAGATTCCCGAGATGATCCATTGCCTCGGCCACGAGCGCCCGTGTTAAATCAGCCGCACCGATCTCGCGTCCGAGCGCCGCTGCCTGACCGGACCAGAGCGACGTGAAGTCACCCGATTCCTGAGATTCGGCGGCCGCCGTCAAGGGGGTGAGTGCACCGCCCGCGATCGGCGCCTGGATAATCGGCAAATCAATACCCAAGAGTTCACGCAACAGTTGTTGGGTCATATAACGGGCGCCCTTCGTTACTTCGTACCGAAGAGCCGGTCCCCCGCATCACCGAGGCCGGGAACGATATAGGAGTTCTCGTCGAGCCGTTCATCGAGGGCTGCCGCGTAAATATGCACACCTGGATGGGCGTCTTCCACGACTTTCATGCCCTCGGGTGCGGCGACGAGCGCCATGAAGCGGATGTTCTGATTTGAAACACCGTGCCGCCGCAACACGTCGATGGCGTGCGCGGCCGAGTGTCCGGTTGCGATCATCGGTTCACTGATTATAAACAGCCGCCCCGACGGCTC
>DJKK01000239.1:6680-32782 GCA_002434595.1 Alphaproteobacteria bacterium UBA6544
TGCCCCTCCCGTGCGGATGGAAGAAGTTCCCTCAGGCCTTCGGCCATGCCGAGGCCCGCCCGCAATATTGAAACGATAGCCGGCTTGCGACCGGCCACGACAGGGGCATCCATCGGTGCGACGGGAGTCTCGATACGCGCCTTCGTCATCGGCAGTGGCTGGGTCAGCTCATAGGCCATCAGCAGGCTGACTTCCTTCAGCAACTGACGGAACAGGCTTGTCGGCGTTTCGGATCGCCGCATCAGCGTCAGCTTATGCTGTATCAGCGGATGGTCGACAATGAAGAGGTTTGCGAAATCGGAATGCTTATACATGGTCGGCCGGAACGCTGATGAAGGGACCCGGCCAGCATACCGACGCGGTTAAGCCGGGCCAAGCCGATCCGGTGGCATCCCTTCGGAACCTTGCGGGCCCGGCCATTCGATCCCGTCACCTGTCCCCTTGATCGCGACTGCATCGACCTCGACAAGCATTACTGGCTCGGCGAGCAAATCGATCCAGCAGCCCATTGAAACCAGCCCACTATCCTTAAACCAGGCGGGACCTTCGCCATAAGGCCGATTCTGCTCCGCGTAAGCGATGGTGAATTTGCGCCGCCTGATTACGTCGTCAAGGCGTGCGCCCGCCACCCCGAGCACCTCTTCAATACCCTCATGACAAATATCGAATTGCGCGGCCCAATCACCGGGTGACCTGACGGTCGCCGTCGGATCGACCAATGTGCATCCGGAGACATGAACAACGTCACCCACGGGCATAGCCACGCGTTTTCACTTGCTCGTTCTCGGTATAAAAATCCTGGCGGGACGTAGCAGCTCCGACAATTTCCTCTGCCTCGATATCGATCACCATTGACTCCCCAATCAGGACCGGGATACCGAGCAGTGTGCCCGTCGGGCGGATAACACCGAGTGCCTCGAGCTTCGCTCGGCGTTGTTCACCTGATTGCGCCATATCCGTCACGAAGGTCTTGGTATAGACTATTTCGGCAAGCGTCGCGCCGGCTTCATCCATTGCAGCACCGATAATCTCGAAACAGACCTTTGCCTGGCCATACTGATCGCCCGGCGGGCGCCACGACGTTGCCCTCCGTATCGCGTGCGGTCGTACCGCTGACAAAATCCTGTTATCCATCCGCACCACACGCGAATAGTCATACTTCTCCTCGAGCGGCCGGCCCTAACTGAAATTCATCCGCTTGTATGAACTCGTCTCTTATTTCTCTCTATGACGTGAGCGGTCGCGGCCATTGACCGGAGAACGGCTTATCCAACGCCCGCTCCACCAACTCCAGATGATCTTGACCATAAAACATGTCACCACCGACGAAATAGGTTGGTGAGCCAAACACCGACCGTTCGATCGCTTCCGCCGTATTCGCATCGTAGATGGCCCGAACTTCGGGTGAACCAGCGGCGGCGAGCAGCAGACCTGC
Organism: Alphaproteobacteria bacterium UBA6544; assembly: GCA_002434595.1. GTDB lineage: Bacteria > Pseudomonadota > Alphaproteobacteria > UBA8366 > UBA8366 > UBA6544. The sequence goes on from DJKK01000239.1 coordinate 8,116, forward strand.
ATTCACGCCAACCTCCCCACCAAGCCGCGACAAGGTGCCGGCATCAGCAAGGTCCGCATCATCGCGCCAATGTGCTTCCAGCATGCGATCCGCAAGCGCATCGACATCCGCCCCTTCAAGCAGGCCGGCGATCAGCATGCCGTTCGGTAGCGCAATATCGTTATTGTGGTAGGTAGGCATGCGACCGGTAATGATTTCCAAACCACGCGCCTCCGCCCAGCGCTCTATCTCACGTCCAGAAAAATAAGCCCGCCGTTCAGGCGTCCGGCCGTTTGTTGGACCAGGCCCTGTAACCGCTAAGACGCGGCGCAGATCCATCGGGCGGTGATCAAGGCGCGCTCCGGCATTTGCCGCAACTTCCGACAGCAGCTTGGAACCGATGTAGGCATAGCCGGAGTGTGCGGAGTAGAAGTATTCAATAACAGACATGGCCTGGTTCCAGTCAACTACGGCGAAGGCGATACTTTACGATCCGGTCGTTGCCGGAATCGAAAATCCAGAGCGTTTCGCCGCGAACCTCAACACCTTCCGGCCCACGAATGCACTCGGTCAGCTCGCTAACGAGCCGACCCCGGGTACCCGACATCTCGTAGATAGTGACGCGCCCGTTATGGGTGTCCGCCAAATAAATCCGGACTGCCGTATCGAAGTCGACATAGTGCGTGTCCCCTTGATGGTCCGATCCGAAATAATCAACCAGTTGCAAGGTTTCCGCATCAAGCACCGCCACCCAATCATTATCGACGTCTGAAACGAACATATATTTGCCACCCGGCGACAGTTTGATGTCATGCGGGTTTAAACGGTTGGCCGTACTCGCAGTCAGGAAATCGATTCGAGACGCATCGCTCGCCGCAACGGTGGATGCAAGCGCGGTGAACGAAGCTACCAGTATTAGCGCAGCGAATTTCAGCATGCGTTCCCTATCGGCATTTCGATTTTCAAGAATCGAATGCTAGGATAGCTCATTCGCCTGTCCCATCAAATTTTCCGTGACAATATGACTCGGTCCCTCCCCACTCCCAAAAGCGACTTCATCGGCCTCGAAGACAAAATTCATCTTGCAACAGGCGGCGAGCCACCCTTGCTCCGGCGACATCGCGACGCGTTCGAAGCCTTCGCGACCGACAAGGCACGTGGTATGGACGGCTATGCAAACCATTGGCGAGTCGTTGACGCCGTCCGCGACCGCCTAGCTCCCATGCTCGGTCTTTCGGCGAATGAGGTCGGACTGATCGGCAATGCATCTGAGGGCATCGTGAAGGCGCTCTCGAGCCTCAACTGGAACGTCGGCGACAATGTCGTCGTCTCTGAGCGGGACTACGCGTCCGGGCGCTATGCCCTTGCCAGCCTCGCGCAGCATGGAGTCGAGGTGCGCATGGTCGCCGCGCGAGGATGGCGTATTGAGACAGACGACCTAGTCGCGCGTTGTGACGATCGAACGCGGACTCTTTATATCAGCCAAGTCAACGCAACGACCGGACAACTGATCGATATCGAACCGATATCAAAGGCGCTTGGCGACGGGCCAACGATGCTGCTGCTGGACGCGAGCCACGCTCTCGGCGTGGTTCCCGTGAGAGGGGACCTCGCAGATTTTACGGTCAGTTCCTGCTACAAGTTTGCACTTGGCATCCACGAAGGCGTCTTCGCTTGGAACAAGGCGCGTTATCCCAATTTCGAACCTTTTGGCGTCGGTTGGGCGGCGGCGAGTGCCGGCGCAACACCTGTCCAGTTTCGACCTAAAGACGGAGCGCGACGGGTCGAGTTTGGAAATGCCGGGCATCTAGGTGCCTACCTGCTTCGAGAGTCACTCGATTATCTCTCGAATTGCGACCTAAATGCCGTTGCAGCGCATGCCCAGTCGCTCTGTTGCGATATGATCGACGGCATGACGGAGCTAAACCTCGACGTGATGACACCCGCAAAACCGGGTGAACAAGCTGGAAATGCCGCCTTCGCCTGCAATGATCCGGCGGCGATTGTCGCCGCGGCTGAGGCGGACGGTATTTATCTCTGGGGCGATCAGGGCCGCATTCGCGCCTCCGCTCACGTCTTTACAACGAAAGAGGACGTCGAAACCCTCCTGGTGCAATTGCCGGGCTACCTCGCCTGACACAAAGCAGGAATCCACAATGACCGACGTGGAAAATTGCACATTGCCATCCACTAGCCCGAACTGGGACTATCTGCCCGTTGCTTGAACCCAATCTGGAAATTCGGATGAAATCGTTATGGAGTGAGACCGCTCGTGAACTCTCGCCCTATGTGCCGGGCGAGCAACCACGTATCGCCGATCTGGTGAAGCTCAATACCAATGAAAACCCATACGGTCCGTCCCCGCGCGCGCTCGACGCGATGCGCGCCGCGTCGGTGGACAGTTTGCGGCTTTATCCCGACCCGAAGGCAGCGGACTTGCGGGATGCGCTGGCGACGCATCACAACGTCAAACCAGAGCAGGTCTTCGTCGGAAACGGTTCGGACGAGGTACTGGCGCATGCCTTCGTCGCCTTGCTGAAACATCCAAAACCGCTATTAATTCCAGACATTACTTACAGTTTCTACCCGGTTTGGGCTCAACTGTTCGGGGTTGAAACTGAGACCATACCCCTGGATGACAACATGCAGATTCAAATTGACGATTACCGGCACGACGCCGGGTCAATCATCATTCCCAACCCGAATGCACCGACCGGTATCGCGTTGCCGCGTTCCGAAATCGTGCGACTGCTCGATGCGCAACCGAACATTCCGGTTTTGATCGATGAGGCGTATATCGACTTCGGCGGTGAGAGCACAGTTCCGGCAATTGCCAACCATCCCAATCTGCTTGTCGTCCATACGATGTCAAAAGCGCGCGGGCTGGCTGGTTTACGTGTTGGCTATGCCCTCGGCGACGAAAACCTGATCGATGCTCTGACCCGGGTGAAGGATAGTTTCAATTCCTATCCCCTCGGGAGCGTCGCACAGGCCGGCGCAGCGGAATCGGTGCGCGATGAAGCCTATTTCAAGGACTACTGTTCTCGAATCGTCACGGGCCGGGAAGCCATGACGCGAGAGCTTACCGCCCTCGGCTTCGAAGTTTTGCCGTCGAGCGCGAATTTCGTGTTCGCGCGGCATCCAGACCGGAAGGGGAAGGAACTCGCGGCGGGTCTGCGCGAGCGGGCTATTCTGGTGCGTCACTTCGACAAACCACGCACGACGGAGTATCTGCGCATCACGGTCGGGACGGAAGATGATACGCAACGGCTCATCGCCGCCGCAGCGGACATCTTGAATAGCGATTAGAACGCCGCAATAGGAGCCAGCAGGACCGGTCACTGTAGACCATCTATGCTATAAAAAATAATCGATTTTTTTAATTAGATGTAAATTTACGCGTTCTGAAACTTGGTAGGGTCACGGGTACATAGACGGGACGAAGCCAACATTATTATCAGTGTCACCAACCGCAATGTGCAGGGCGCAGATGCGCAGGGTCACGTACCGTCCGGTGGGGATCAGACAATGCTCTGTAATGACTTCAACGCCGAGGGCGCACCCAACACTTTTTTTGGCCATCCAACTCGGGACCAAACGGCGGTTGCCTGACGTTGCCGAAGAATAAAATTGAGGGGTACAAAAGGCACGGGCAAACACCAATATTTCACTTACCGCGGTCGACCGTTTCATCGCTCACTTCCGCAGGGCTATGCAGGAGGATCGCGGCATCAACATAAATCTCCTCGTCCACAGCCTCGGCAATCAGTTTTCCCGCAACGCCGTCGAGAAGGGCGTCTTCAACGACGACCTCTCAATCTTCGACAACATCGTGTTGTATCAAGCGGATGCGGACAACAAGAAACACACTCTTTAGGTCGATCGACTGAGTGACGCGCAGCGGGTCTACGTCACAATAAATGAACACAATTCAGTATTGCGGATCTCCTCGATGGTTAACGGCGGGCGCCTTGGCAACACCGCTTTCAATCTCGATTCGCAAATTGCAACTTATGTCGACTTCACCTTCGGCGACCGGGTCGTAGACGAACAACGCTTCTTCCGGCCGTCGATAGGGTGGAACAATCCGGTGATCGGGAGTTTCATCAGTCGTGTGCTTAACGGCCGACCCGGCAAGACGATTGAGGGCTCACGAGCAACCCGTTCAGCGGCGCCTTTCAACTCTCCTACCGCCTGGAGTTGGAAGCCGAAATCGACAGGGAGTGGGAGCGCTAGCCAACGTACAGCGGCTCTTTTGTGCTGCGACATTCACCCCTGATGGGCAACTAACGCTGCGCGACGCGCGCTAGTAAGGTCGATCTCCGACGACCGTCGTGCGATGCATATGACGATTCGCGCCTTCGGGCGGAGGTTCGGCAATATGCATGCAACACCGATTGTCCCAAAACACGAGATCATGAAGCTGCCACTTGTGGCGGTAGACGAACTCCGGCTTGACGCTGTGTTCGGTCAATTCGGTCAGCAGGTCTTCGGCTTCCGCGTTATCGATCCCGAGAATCCGTACGGTGTGCGCCGAATTTACGTAAAGCGCCTTGCGGCCCGACTCTGGATGGGTGCGGACGACCGGATGCTCGACCGACGGCACCGACGCCAGCTGTTCCGACGTCAAGGCCGGGCGTTCGTTTTCGGTGTAGTACTTCCGCGCGCTCCCGATGAGGAACTCCGCCTTTAGTCCAGCGATACGGTCCTTGGTCATCTGGGGCAAGGTTTCGTAAGCGCTGTACATATTATTGAACAATGTGTCGCCACCACTCGGCGGGATTTCCAGCGCGTATAGCAGGGAGCCAAGGCTGGGAATTTCCGCGTAAGATAGATCCGAGTGCCACCGACGCCCAGCCGAATTAAGACCAACGAAATCACCCTCCGGTGTTTTCTTGTTTGAGACCTTCAGAATTTCCGGATGACCCGACAACAGGAATTGTTCGTAGACATGACCCGACAGGTCGCCGAACCGACGGCTGAAGGCGATGTGCTGCTCCGGTGTGATTTCCTGGTCACGGAAGACGAGAACCTGATGATCGAGATGCGCCTGATGGACACGCCCAAAGGTATCGTCATCAAGTGGTTGCGCCAAGTCTAACCCGACGATTTCGGCGCCGACGGCATCGGAAAGTGCATTGATTTCAAACATGTTTCCTCCTGTTTGCTACGCGCCTATGCCGCAAGCCAGCTCTTGCTTTCGCCCGCATACTCCGGACCGGGATTTCCACTTACTGTAGTCCGCCACATCAATCGCTGATGCTTGCCAGCGTCGAACCACGTAGCAGCATGAATCGAAGTCCGGTTGTCATAGATGACCAAGTCGCCCGCCTGCCATTCGTGAGCATATACGAATTCTGGGCAGGTATAGTGCGACATCAGTTCGTAGAGCAGCTTGGCGCCGTCACCATCGGGTCCCGGCTCCATGCCAACAAAGGGCCCGTCGATCCAATCCATCTGCCCGGCTTCACACAGATAGAGCGCCTTAGCACCGGTCGCCGGATGGACACGCACCACGGGCTGGCGCTGCGGAAGATCGCCCGGTCCGAGCTCATTCGGCGTTTGCCCGGCACGGACGGCAACCTCACCGCGGCCAACGCCAGGTTTCGCATGAATGCCGACGAGGCTGTCGACCACCACCTTCATTTCATCCGAAAGACCAGTGTAAGCAGCAATGCCATTGGCGTAGAGTGTCTGCGCTTGATCTTCGGGCGCCGGAATAACGCAATAGAAGAGCGACACGTCGGGTGGCGGTCGGCGATAACTCTGATCCGTGTGCCAGCCGCGACGGTGCGGGAAACGTGTCGGCAAGGAGCCGTCAGCGTTCCGCACCGGGTCCGGCTGTGGCGGCGGTGCACGGTCCGCCGGCGGAATATTGGAGACCATGAATATCTGCGGCACCTCCGGATGCACGTTCTGCCGCGCCATACGTGTCTCGTGGTAGCTCTCAACCTCGCTGCCGCAAAGACGGCTCAAACGCAGCAACAATTCCGGCGCATCGGTGATCCCGTCCATGCCCCGGAGCAAGAGCACCCCCTCACATTTGTCGAGGCATGCCAGCAGCGCCCGCTTTTCAGTCTCGGCCGCCGCCGTCAAAGCCGCCGCACCGTCCTTTGCGTGGATCAAACCGCCAAATGTCGCGCCCGGCAGCGCTGTGGCTTCGATCGCACTCATACCGCCTCCATTTTCCATTCAGGGTATGTCGACTTTGCGTAAATTTCGGTCGGCGATCCGTCGGAGAACCGCGACAGTCGGAAGGGCGCAAGATCGACCGGCGCACTTCCGTTGGTAACCAGTTCGGACATGATGAGGCCGGTTCCCGCACCCATCCCGAAACCATGTCCGGAGAAACCCGTAGCGATGAAGTATCCGTCGAGCCCCTCAACACCGCTCCAAACCGGCACGGCATCCGGTGTCACATCGATCAGGCCGGACCAGGCTTCGGCGATTTCGATATTGCCAAGCTGCGGAAATAACTTTTCCGCCTGTGCCTGAATATCACGAATGGTTGCCATATCCGGCGCCGGGTCATTGACGCGGGTCTGTTCGAACGGCGTCACATCGTCTGCGTTCCAGTGCTTCGGCCACATCAATTCCTTGAAGAAGACACTGTTCAGCCGGAGCCTCATTGGTTGCGTCTTGAGAGCCGGCATGTAGGTGCCAAAATGCCGGAAGGCACCCGGCGTAATATCGAAGACCCCGGACCCCGAACGGCCAATCGTGTAACCCCCATCCTGCCGGCGGCGGAAACTTGCCCCTGTAGAACTGACATTCGCTTGAGAGATGAGCGGCAGCGGCTTCGTGCGGAAGACCGAGGAGCGCACCTTCAATTGCGGAAAGCCGTAGCCTAGATTACCACTGAAGAGGCTCGACCAAGCGCCGGCTGCGCAAACGACGGCCTCGCAGCTGATTTCGCCCTTCTCGGTGACCACGCCGCTCACCCGGCCGGCCTTGCGTTCGATCGTGCGCACAGCACACTCGGTCAGCACCGTGCCGCCGAGGCGTTCAACCGCTCGCGCAATTGCCGGCACGGCCTTCGCCGGCTCGGCCCGTCCGTCCGACGGCGTAAAAAGGGCTCCTTTCCAACGCCGCTCTTCTCCGCCGATTTGCGCGTCGACCTCATCCGGCGAGAGGATGTAGCTGTCGAGTTGGAAGGGCCGCGCGTGGCCCAGCCAGTTTTCATAATAGGCGAGATCGGCTTCCGTCTCGGCCAAATAGAGCGAGCCACCCCGATGCCAGCCTATATCCTCGCCGATTTCTTCCTCGACCCGCTCCCAGATGCGCAGCGATTCGATGATCGCCGGAATCTCTCTCGGGTCGCGGCCCTGCTTGCGAATATAACCCCAGTTGCGCGAGGACTGCTCACCCGCGACACGCCCCTTCTCGCAAACCATCACGGAGACGCCTTTCCGGGCGAGCTGCCAAGCGGTCATGATACCGGCGACGCCAGCGCCGATAACAACGACGTCGCATTTCATTGGGAATTCGGCCACCAATCTGCTCCTCGTATTCTTGCCGTTAGTCGCGGATCCAGCCTTCGCCCCAGAGGTTTAGGCTGCGTTCCTCCAAGGGCCACACGCGCGGCGCCATCTCGCGCGGCATATGCTCGAGTTCGGCGGAGATTTCGACTTGGTTGCCGTGCGGGTCCTTGATCATGAAGAACAGGTTATTGCCCGGGCCGTGGCGCCCTGGTCCCCACCAGATCTTGATGTGGAGTTCCGACATATGGTCCGCCCAGTCACGTATACCGTTCCAATCATCCACTTCATAGGCATGATGGTCAGAGCGCACTTCCGAGGCGTTGAACACCGCAAAACTGTGGTGCTCTTCGTCCGAACGGTAGAACGCGACCTTGCGCGTCGCCGGGTCGTCGAGGTCGGCGCTGCAGTAATCCGACGGCATATACCCAAGCACGTCTTCGTAATAGCGTATCATCGGCTCTAGTTTGTCCGTCGCGACGACGACATGCTGTAGTCGACCCGAAAGGGTCACGGCAGAGGGCACGTTGGCAGCCTTCTGGGACGGCAGGTCTCGGCGTGGCAGACCGAAGACGTTGAGCCAGCCATCCGGATCAGGCACCGCGACGGCATCTTCCTCGAAGATTTCCGAAGGCGACGCTTCCGTGTTCAACCCCTTACCCTGAAGAAAACTGCGGACCTCTTCCAGCTGCTGGCGGCTTTGCAGTCGATAGCCGTGATATGGGCGTTCACCGGGGGCACCACCGCCAACCACGAGACGGCGACCGGGGCCCTGCAGGAGAAAGCGCCCTTCCGGCAGGTCCGACTTGTGGTAGCCGAACACGGTTGCGTAGTAATCGGCGAGCATCGCCGGGTCATCCGAGTTAAGTCGCAAGTGGTCGAGCTGCGCCGGCCAGATGGGAGAATCGGGGGTCATGATGATCACTCTGCTAAAGCCTGTTCGGTTCATTCTAGACCCGAAGCACGGACTGGCAACAGCGGGCCAGATCATCGCAGGAGCCATGCTTCATGTTGCCGGACTCGGAAGGCGGTAATAATATCTCATTGTCGATCCTATCGCAGGGGAGGGGAAAGATGGAAAACGCCGCGTCACAGCAATATGCTCGCGGCCTCGTGGATACGGACAACGGCCTGATCAGCCGGGATATTTTCGTCGTCGACAACATCTATCGCGACGAGTTGGAACGCATTTTCCCACGGTCTTGGCTGTTCGTGGCCCATGAGAGCCAGATACCGGAGAACGGGGATTACATCTTGGGGCGCATGGCCGAGGAATCGGTCATCGTCAATCGGGACCGCGACGGCAAACTGCACGTCTTCCTCAACAACTGCCGCCATCGGGGGATGCGTGTGTGTCGCTACGACAAGGGTAACACCCGCAAGTTCATGTGCCCATTCCATGCCTGGGTCTTTTCCGACCAGGGAGACCTGATCGGCGTCCCGAAATTGGAAACCGGATATCACAACGAGCTGGACAAGTCTGAATGGGGCCTGATCGAGGCCCGCGTCTACAGCTATCGCGGCTTCATCTTCGCGTGCTGGGACGAAGAGACGCCGGAGCTTGAGGAATATCTCGGCGACCTCCGCTTCTATTTTGACGACTATTGCGAATTGCCCGACGGCAGCTACGGCGACTGGGAAGCCTTTGGCGGTATCTTCAAATGGCGGGTGCCCTGCAATTGGAAATTCGGCGCCGAAAATTTCGGTGGTGATTACTACCACAACCCGTCGCATGCCTCGGTCGACCAGGTCATCCTATCGCCCGCTGGCGTCAGGGGTCGCCACACATACGATGCAGTCACGCGCGAACGAGAGTTGTGGAAACTGAACGTGCTGACCAAGGAAGGCCACAACGCACGGGGCGAGTTGTTCAAGGATATCTACGAATACGTGCCGACCTACCGGGAAATGGCGGTGGTCGAGGATTATTTCCGCGACTGCTACCGCATCCGTCAGAAGAAGCTCGGCGACAAATCACGTTGGTACGGGCACGGCGGGACAATCTTCCCGAACGTCTCCTATTCCAACGGAGTGCAGAGCATGGGGTCATGGCATCCCAGCGGGCCGCACGAGACCGAAATCTGGCGTATTTTCCTGGCGCCGAAGGACGCCCCGGATGAGGTCAAGGATGTTCTGCGTCACTACGTGATCCGCTATCAGGGACCGTCCGGCCTGACCGAGCAGGATGACATGGAGAATTGGGGCTCGGCGCATGAAGGTGCGAGAGGCACCATAGCTCGGCGCCACGCCTATCATTACGGCATGGGCCTAGGCCACGAACAGCGATCTTGGCCCGCCGAATGGCTTGGCGGCGACATTTACGCCTCGGAAGATGTCTCCGAACAGAACCAGCGCGCCTATTACGCCCGGTGGGCCCGTATGATGGACGTCCCTCCGGGATCGAGCCGCCAGCCGGTCCTCGTCAAAACAGCGGACTAGGTGAGTTGGATGGACACGACGCTGGAACGCGCGCTGCTCGACCAACTGCTGCTGCGACAACAAGTCGAACAGTTCTACAACGCCGAAGCGGAGCTGCTCGACAGCCGTCAGTTCAATGCCTGGCTTGACCTGTTGGCTGAAGACATCCGCTACTGGATGCCAGTAACCATCAATAAGGAGTCCGGCAAGTGGGATGAAGAGCGAACCCGTGAAGGCAAAGATTTGAACTGGTTCGACGAAGGCAAATTCGAACTGGAACAGCGGGTCCGCCAGATCGAGACCGGACTACACTGGGCCGAAGAGCCGATCTCGCGCACGAGTCATATGTTCTCGAACCTGCAGATAATGGACAACAGCTGCACTCTCGCGACGCGATGCCGCTTCCTGATCTACCGCAACCGCGGCGAGACCGAGACCGACTTCTTCGTTGGAAAGCGCCACGACACGCTCCGCCGCGACGGTTCCGGCTTCAAGATCGCCGCCCGGCAAATCTTCCTCGATCAGAGCGTCCTGCTCGCCAAGAACCTGACCCTCTTCTTCTAGCACCGGCATGGGCCGTCTTGCAAAATCACACCAGACGGGATAGCGCTGAACGTAAATCGACGTTTTGTCTTTATTTTTTTGGTCGATTTCCGATAATCTTCCTTCTTAATGTCGCGGCTGACACGGCGCGCCGCGTATTCCAACCTGATTTTTTTATAGACGGTCATATTGCAGGAAGAAGACCGATATGTGTCTCGCGTCGATGCCGCCGACGGGTGGCCGAAAAAAAACTTAATCGGCAGTGATTCTGAGCCCGGTGGCAGCTTCGACAGCAGTCCAGACAGTTTCGGTGGTGAAAGTGCCGGGGATCGGGGTTTCAGTCATCGAGGTTTCAGCAAACCGCCGCACCGTCGCGTAAAGCTTCTGATGCCGTCACTACCGACGCCGCCGGATTTCGGAGAACTCGACACCGCAACGGCGGCCTTTGTACAAAAGGATCTCTCAGCACCTACTCTTGGCGTACCGGCGCTCCGGGAATTGGACATCACCCAGACACCGGATGGTCTTGCGTCCGCCGTCCCCGTCTTCGCGCAACCGCCCGTGTTCGATGCTACTCATAGATCTGAACTTGTCGCTGATCCCGCTTCTGCAGCAGCTTTTTATTTCGCGGTGCAAAACCCTCAATGACGCGCACTGCATACCGAACCAGAAGTCGTTCTACACGATATCTGTCCCTGGATTTACTTCATCGTTAAAAAATCCATAGAGACCCTGATCGATAGCTAATTCTGCCCTTTTCTCACGCTTATTTATAGCATTATAGCGCTTCTGTAGTTCCAAATTGGTCTTTTGAGCTGCGGTAAGCAGCACATTGCGCCGCTGTCACATACGGAGGAAGACGGCGATTAGAAAAACGGTCATATGCCATATTTTGGTGCGATGCATAATAATCAGAGCCTAGCCGACATTTGACCTCTCAAAGGGAACGTGTACTTCCCTGTCGAGTTAACTGAATTGAAGCGATTGCCATGCCCAAGTCCGTCAACGCAACAACCCTGAAGGCCATGTTGAACGATGGCGGCGAACTGGCGTTGCTTGACGTCCGCGAGGAAGGGCAGTTCGGAATTGCGCATATGCTCTACGGCGTACCCCTGCCTTATAGCGTATTGGAGATGCGCCTCGATACGTTGGTGCCGCGACGCTCCACTCGCACGGTCCTCATTGATTCCGACGATGGCGTCGGATCACGCGCGGCGACACGGATGGCCGCACTTGGCTATACCGATGTCGCGGTTCTCGAGGGTGGCATGGATGGCTGGGGCGCTGCGGGCTATGAGGTTTTCAAAGGCGTTAACGTGCCGTGTAAAGCATTCGGCGAGGTTGTCGAACACGCTGCTCATACCCCGTCGATCTCCCCCGAAGAGCTTCACACGATGCAGGCTTCCGGTGAAAAAGTGGTCGTGCTCGATGGCCGTACGCCGGCGGAATTCAATCGAATGAGCATTCCGGACGGAATCAGCGTGCCGAATGCGGAGCTCGTCTATCGCGTACACGATTTTGCGCCGGATACCGACACCACGGTCGTCGTAAATTGTGCGGGGCGCACCCGCTCGATCATCGGAGCACAGACCTTGATAAATGCTGGTCTGCCAAACCGGGTCGTCGCCCTGCGCGGCGGTACAATGGGTTGGCGACTTGCGGGGTTCCAACTCGACAACGGGAGCGAGCGGACCTACGGCGACCTCAGCGCCGCAGCGCGGCGGACCGCATTGGATCGCGCGGAGCATATGAAAGCGCACTGGGGAGTGCGGACGATCGACCGCCAGACATTGGAGAACTGGCGCGGCGATACATCGCGGACGACATATCTGCTCGATGTCCGTAGCGAGCCGGAATACGCGGCTGGGCACATGCCAGGTTCAATCTTTGCACCCGGCGGCCAGTTGATTCAAAGCTCGGATCAATGGTGCGGCACCAAGGGCGCCCGCATCGTCTTGCTAGACGACGATGCCAATGTTCGCGCCGTTACGACCGCCCATTGGTTGGTCCAAATGGGTTGGGAGGTCTACGTACTCGATGGCGGCGTCGCGGATCTTGCGATGGAAACCGGGATGCCTAAGTTGCCGACACTTGGCCTCGACCAACTGACCCTGGAGGAAGTGGACGGCGATACGGTAGCGGCCGGTCTCGCGGACGGCTCCATTGCACTCGCCGATGTCGACGTTAGCGCGGATTACATCGACAGCCGCCTGCCGGGAGCGGCATGGGGTGTGCGTCCGCGGGCACAGGCGCTGCTCGATACCCTTTCCGACGCGCCGAAGATCGTTCTCTACTCCATGCATGAGACGCGCGCGCGATTGATTGCGTTTGACCTGCAGGAAATGACGAATAAACCAATCGCAATCCTGTTAGGCGGACGGGAGAAATGGTCCGGCGAGGACCGCCCGATAGAGCCAACGCCTTCCGGGACGCTTTCCGAGGAAGATCGCATCGATTTTCTTTTTTGGGTCCACGACCGCCATATGGGCAACGACCAAGCGGCACGCGACTATTTGTCTTGGGAGGAACAGCTTCCGGCACAGATTAAAGCCGACGGGGACGCTACCTACAGCATCGTCACGCCATGACGCTCGCAATCTCCGACGCTGTTGTCCCGCACGTGTTATGGGTGCCAAGGCCGGTTATCTCAGTGCCGTTCCCCAGGCGCTCACAAACACGCAGACGATAGAGCTTTAACTAATTCGTTAATATTTATGGTAAACTTCTAATGCGCTAGGTTCAATTTGACCGGCATCGGCCGGCTGATTTTTATTTATATACAATTTTATATTAATTTTTCATATTTCCATGTCCCTCGTCTCCACTCTTTGCCGGTATTAGGGAATTAAATTCGCCAACAGAGTAGATCCTGAGAACGCCCACCAAGCACCAATCAGCAGTATCAAACTACAAAAATATGGCGATCTGGCGCCGGCATCATTGGCGCTGCCTCTTTCTTTGTACGGCTGCGGTCATCACCGCATTCGCTCTCTTCTACGGCGGCGAACGGATGAAAATGGTTCTTGAGGGGACACGGGCACTCGGCGATGAACTGATCCCGATCCTTCTGCTTACATCCACCGTCACCCACGTCGCGGCGATCTACTATGCAATCGCCCGCACGCGGGAAACGCACCCATGAGGTGCAAGCACGCCGGAATGCGGAAGAAGAGCTCGCCCAAAGCCTGATAATGACGGAACCGTAGTGGGCACTCCGCCTCAGCCGGCGACCCTCATGGGATTTCAGTCCGGTTCCCGCCAGTGTTTGCGGGACCAATCTCGGGGCGGCGCTAGTGGCGATACGAAACCTTGAGCCGTTTGTCGCAAGACGGCTGGGCCCGGACGACTCTAATACGAAAGTAATCAAACAGATCCTCGTCAATGTGGCTGAGAATCTGAAATGGTCGATCCCCCGCTCGTGCGCGGCTTGCCATCCTACGCCCGATAAGAATTCGCCGCAGGGGGTGAACTCGCGCCGGCGCTTCTTCTTTCTCCATCTGCTGACGTCGCGCGTCGCACCATTATTCACACCCGACGTTACCGGTGAGAAACCGATCTCACGCGAATTCGTCGTCGGCTTCGATATCTTCCTGCGGCACACATTCGGCGACAACATGCACGAGTTTCTGAACGAAGAGGCCGCGAAATTCATGCGCGCGCTTCCGTCAGATATCGACAGTCAAATCTGGCTGCACCTTATGGCGGATTAAAGGCAGCTCAATTTTGGACACCGGCTCATGACAAAGCAGCAGTTCGCCTTCGAGGATTTATCTAGAGGTCGCGCCCACTTCATGACCGCCGTCAGGAAGCATGGCGGCGGCGGATACTGGTGAAACCGGCCACCGCTCGTTAAAACCTCTCCCGATGCGGTACACATTGCGCCGCCGCGAGCGCTGTTGGCGCAACACAAGGGAGATTGTTCATGTTGATTGCCGGAGATTGGTCTGAAGGCCGTAACGGCGGAATGTTCGAAGTGACAAACCCGGCGAACGGGGAGGTTATCATGGAGCTGCCGGACGGCGGCCGTGAGGAGGCCGCACGCGCCATCGACGCTGCCTATGAAGCGTTCCCCGCGTGGGCTGCGGCAACCGCATACGATCGATCCGCCATTCTCTATCGCACCTGGCAGCTGATGATCGAACGCAAGGATCATCTGGCCCGCACCATGACGGAAGAACAGGGAAAGCCGCTGCGCGCGGCGACGACAGAAGTGCAGTATGCCGCAGACTTTCTCCTATGGTTTGCCGAGGAAGCCAAGCGGGTCTACGGCGAGACCATCCCTTCCGCACGACCGGATCAGCGGTTCATCGTCATGCACCAGCCGGTGGGTGTTGTCGCCGCCGTAACGCCCTGGAATTATCCAGTCTCCATGATCACCCGCAAGGTCGCTCCAGCACTGGCCGCGGGTTGCACCGTTGTCCTGAAACCCGCGGAAGCGACCCCGCTCTGCGCTATTGAAACATTCAAAATTCTCGAAGAAGCTGGTGTCCCGAAAGGCGTCATCAACCTGGTGACCGCGAAGGACCCCGCTCCGATCGGCGAGGAATTCGTCACCAACCCGAAGGTTGCAAAACTGACCTTCACCGGATCGACAACGGTCGGCAAGATGCTCGCTGGCAAAGCGGCCGCGAACATGAAGCGCCTGTCTTGCGAACTTGGTGGTCACGCGCCGTTTCTGGTCTTCGAGGACGCCAATCCCATCCACGCCGCCAAGGGGGCACAGCTCGTCAAGTTCCTGAACACGGGGCAAGCATGCATTAGCCCGAACCGCATGTACGTCGCGGAAAACCTCGTGGACGATTTTGTAGGCACCTTGAAAGAGCGGGTGTCCAAGATGAAAGCTGGCAACGGATTTGAGGAAGGCGTAACGATCGGGCCCTTGGTGAATGAAGCCGCTGTTGCGAAGGTCGAGGCACAGGTTGAGGACGCAAAGGCTAACGGCGCTGAAGTCGTCTGTGGCGGCGGTCGGCTCACCAACGGCGATCTTGAACGTGGCTATTTCTTCGCTCCAACTGTGCTGAACGGCGTGACACCTGAGATGCGCATTTACCGCGAGGAGACATTCGGTCCTGTTGCACCGGTCATTCCCTTTGACGATGAACGGGAAGCACTAGCGCTGGCAAACGACACGCATTACGGCCTCGCAGCCTACGTCTATACGCGGGATATCGCGCGTGCCATGCGCATGTTCGAGGGCCTCAATTTTGGAATAATTGGGGTCAACGACATCAATCCCGCCTCCGCCGCAGCACCCTTTGGCGGCATGAAGGATAGCGGTATCGGGCGGGAAGGCAGCCGGGAGGGCATCGCCGAGTATCTCGAGACGAAGGTCGGAGGTTTCTCGATCTGACCCGAACCAGGTCAGACTAAAGCGGACACCTCTTCGTCCACCGGGAATCGCCCCGCCTCGTGGTGCGAGAACACGAGCTTGCCCTCGAAGGCAATACCGAACTTTCTAGGCCGCCCCGGTATCAAATCAAATTATGTGACAACTTTGGCTCGAGTTGCACCTTCGCACGGAGGGCGCGTTCCTTATAGCCTCAAGGCTAGTATTATCGGATTTCCACTTTTATTCGAGCCTCCTGCCAGAGAATACGCGGCACAGGAACCGAAGGGTCACGCGGCGGGAAGAGCGTCGCGCAACAACGTGCTAGAGACAATCATCTGCGGACTCGTTGTACCGCGATATACATGTCAGGACGTTCGAAGCTGCTGGGCGGGCGCCGCGTATCGCACCACCAGCTGAAAGATGTTTTGATCTCTGCAGGCATTTCACTCAACCGCGCGGGACGGTAAGGTTACTGAACTGACGGTTCCGCGGAGGAACCGTCGACGACGCGGAGTCGATAGTGACCGAAGGCAGTATTCTCGTAACCGGTGGTGCCGGCTTCATAGGCTCACACTACGTGCGCAGCGCCGTTACCAAAGGCTGCGAAGTGGTCACATTGGATGCGCTTACGTACGCCGGAAACCTCTCCAACCTCGACACGGTAAAGGATGTCTCTAACCACCGCACTATTACCGGTTCCATTGCGGATCGAGAATTGGTTGCACAACTGTTGGCAGAGCTTCGACCGACGACCATCGTCAATTTTGCAGCTGAGTCTCATGTCGACCGATCCATCGACGGTCCTGACGCCTTTATCGACAGCAACATCGTCGGTGTGTTCGTATTGCTCGAGGCGTGTCGGGAACATCTGAAATGCTGCAAGAACGCTGATCGTTTCCGCTTTCTTCACATCTCAACCGACGAGGTCTATGGCTCAATTGAACAAGGTGCTGCGACGGAAAACGATAGATACGACCCCAGTTCACCCTATGCAGCGTCCAAAGCTGCGGCCGATCATCTTGTTCGCGCATGGAGTTGCACCTACGGTGTTCCCGTACTGATCACCAATTGCACCAACAATTACGGTCCCTACCAGTTCCCGGAGAAACTGATCCCGCTAACCATCTCGAAAGCTCTTCAAGGCGAGAGACTGCCGCTTTACGGAGATGGCTTGCAGGAGCGGGACTGGCTACATGTCGAGGATCATTGCCGTGCGCTCGACGCAGTGCTGTCTAATGGGAAGACCGGTCAAACATACAATATTGCGAGCGGCGAAACGCGAAGCAATCGCGCGGTTATCGAGGAAATTTGTGCAATTCTTGATCGCTTAAGTCCTAGGTCGGATGGTAATCCATATCGCACATTGATCGAGAATGTAGCTGACCGCCCTGGTCATGATCGTCGATACGCGCTCGATGGGTCAAAAACGCGCGTAGAAATTGGTTGGACGCCGGAGATCGCGTTCACAGCAGGGTTAACCGATACAGTCCACTGGTACCTCGAGAACGGTCACTGGATCGAAACTTCCCGTCAGAAATACGACGGGTCGCGCCTAGGCGTAATAGCGCAAAGGGGATAGCTGATGCGGAAGGGAATTATTCTTGCCGGCGGGCACGGCACCCGTCTTTATCCCGCAACAAGTAGCGTCGGAAAGCAGTTGCTGCCGGTCTACGACAAGCCGATGATTTATTACCCACTATCGGTTCTGATGCTAGCGGATATACGGGACGTACTGATCATATCCACGCCGTTAGACCTACCTCGCTTCGAAGCGCTGCTCGGAGATGGAAAGCAGTTCGGCATGTCATTTTCCTATGCTGAGCAAGTTAAACCAAACGGATTGGCAGAAGCCTACGTGATCGGCAGTCAATTTATAGGCAACACAGCGTCCGCCCTCATCCTTGGAGACAACATATTTTACGGGTCGCTACTCAGTGACCGGATACGATCAGTAAGTGCCCGCGAAAACGGAGCGACGGTATTCACTTATCCAGTGAACGATCCCGAGCGCTATGGTGTCATGGTGTTGGATGATGTGGGCAAACCGTTCGCCATTGAGGAGAAGCCTGAACTCCCAAAGACGAATCTTGCGGTGACGGGTCTCTATTTCTACGACGGTACGGCGGTAGATCGTGCGCGCAATCTGCAGCCTTCCTTGCGCGGTGAACTGGAAATCACAGCACTCAATAACGGATACCTTGCCGACGGAGAATTGCACGCTGAGCCGCTCGGCCGCGGCTTCGCGTGGCTCGACACAGGAACGCACGATTCCCTGCTCGACGCGTCAAACTACATCGCGACGATTGAGCGACGCCAAGGTCAGAAAATTGCTTGTATTGAGGAGATTGCGTGGCGACGTGGTTGGATCGACGACGACGCGGTGACCGAACTTGCACGACCGCTCATGAGCTGCGGCTACGGCAGCTATTTGATGCGCCTTGTCAACAGGACCGATTCTCACTCCTGACCCGTCGACGCAATTTTTTTTGGGCGCAATACTTAGGTCCGCTCAAGAACCACACCGATCCGAAATCCGAGGACCGGACCCAAGAGTGGACTCGTCAAATCGTCGAACTTCAATATGGCCGGTGCGATGACGCCGGGCAAAAGGGACCAACGTTTAAACCCGCCGCTCAGCGGGTAGGCCAAAAAACTGAATTTCTTTAGTTCGACAATCCGAAGATCAGGAAACTGCTGCTCAAAATGTTTCCGATGGTCGGCCCGGTCAAACAAGAGGCTTGGGATCGCCTGGTTGGATTGGAACGGGTCAGTAGCGACCTCCGGCGGTTGATCCGCAAGCGGATCAACGCTCATATCAACCGGTTCATGATGCAAGTAGGTATAGAAGAGGCGAGCAAGAAGAGTCATTCCAGGCTCAATCATGGCCAGTCGGCCACCCGGTCGCAAAACTCTGGCCGCCTCCGCGAAGAAAGTAGACGGCCGAGCCAGATGGTGCAGCACATCCAGCATCGCAATGCCGGCAATGGCGGCATCTGCGAACGGTAAAACATGCGCATCGCAACATACATGCACCCAAGGCGACGGGGCCAAGTCGACCGAGATCGCACCGGGTGCCATGTCGAGGAAATTTCCGCTGCCGCCACCGATTTCTAGGATCTGTCCGCCATCCGGCAAAGCGTCCAGCAAACTTCGGTGGTAGCCAGCATAGACCACCCGCAAACCCGGCTTAAGGTCCCAGACGTCGCGGTGCTCTCGCAGGCGCGGATCGACACGCGCCACTGGTCAGAATGCCTTCAGCTTACGCCATGCGAAGATAACCATCCGCAGCAGCAGAAATCCGTCGCGAAACCTCGAAATCTGCGGCTCGCCGTAAGTCCGGTCGGCATATCGTATTGGTACTTCGGTGATCTTCAGATTGAGCTTGGCGGCGCCAAAAATAAGATCGTAGTCGCCGAAAGGATCGAACTCACCGAAATAATCGCGCCCCGAATCGATATTCTCATATTGCTTCTTCGACAACACTTTTGTTCCGCAAAGCGTATCCGTGAAGCGCTGGTTGAGAAGGAAAGAGAAAATCAGCGCAAATGTTCGATTTGCCCAATAATTCAGGAACCGCATCGCACCCTTCTCCATGGGATACACCAACCGCGTCCCATTAATGAACTCGCCACTTCCCTCCGCGATCGCTTGATAAAATTTCGGGAGATCCTCGGGACGCACGGTCAAATCGGCATCAAGGATCATCAGGATATCCTTTGACGCCATATCGAATCCTCTCCGCACCGCATCGCCTTTGCCTTTGCCGTCTTGCCGCGCAACACGAATGTTCCACGTCCCGGCATAGGCATCCCGGACCCTCTCGCACTCTTCAAAGGTGCCGTCGCTCGAGTGCCCTTCGACGTAGAGAATTTCCATATCGTCGACAAACCTAGGCATCCGCTGGATTGCCGCCTCGATATTACCTTTCTCATTACGGCAGGGAATAAGGATGGACACCGATGGTTTCCAGTCGGTTCGCCTCTCGAACGGTCGCGCAACGATATAGTGACGCAGACAGAGGCGACGAATGATCGGCAATGTTCCGATGAAGCGATTGACCAACGTGCCAAGGCCGAACAGGCGCTTTGGAAGAAGCTGTCGCCACTCGGTTCGCACGACTTCAAAGCCCGACAGATAAAGGAGATTTGTAATATCGGAGGACGACAGGAAGTTGACTTCGGGTTGCGGCATCTTCTGACCGATCCGTTCCGCCAACACCAGAATCGGTTCCCAGAGGTGGGAATAATACGCGATGACAAGGCGCGTATGCGACGCACATTGATCGCGAAGGATGCGCATTACTCGGTCGATATCATCCAGATAGCCGATCGTATCGGACAGTATTATGTAGTCGAAGGGCCCTCCCCAATCAGCGACGCCGCCTTCGTCTTCGACGTCTGCTTTCACAAAATTGAGATCGGGATAACGACGCCGGGCGCTTTCCAGCATGCGCTCGCTCATGTCGAGACCAACACCATAGGACGGCTTCAAGCGCGCCAGAAGTTCTCCGGTCGCACACCCCACTTCGAGGACACGCGCGCCTTCCGGCACGATAAACCGCAAATAGTTACGATCTTCCTCGTAATAGTCACGGTTGCGAGAAATCCAGCGATCGCGTGAATTCGCTAGGTTGTCGAAATGAGTCCGGATCGTCTCCTTGCGGCTCCCGGGCGCACCTGCAGCTTCCATTGCCTTCGAATTTTCGACTTCGGGTTTAGTCAATGCCATAAAATTTCCCTAAGCTCGCGGAGATACTAACTACGCCGGTTGCTCCCGGCTAGCAACGATCCGCATCCGAATACCCCTCGGCCTGCGACCTAGCGTCACTTGTCAGTCAGGACACTAGGTTGTATCCCTTGGACATAGGAACGTCTGAAACTGGGCGATGGATTTTCGGATATGCGGGGCCAATCTTGCAGGAGAATTTAGCACTTTATGACAAGTTTCTGGCTGGTACCGGACCGGATCGGCTGCAGAAGATATTGTCGCGCTATGAACTGTTCAAGCTGACCCTCGACGTTCCCGGCGATGTCGCGGAATGCGGCGTATTTAAGGGATCGGGCCTATTTACTTGGGTCAAGCTGATGCAACTTTTCAAGCCGAATAACGAATACCGTGTGCACGGCTTTGATTTCTTTGAAGCGGATCGGACGGCAACGTTCCAGTATCAAGCGGATCAAGACGTGCTCGATGAGCATGAGGAGGGCTGGTCTCGCCAAGAAGATCTGATCGCAACCTGCGAAAGTTGGGGGTTCAATCGCCTCAAGCTGCATGCGGGGAACGTTGTCGATACCACGAAACAATTCACGAAGACGGAACTTGGTGCACGACTGTCGCTGCTTTATATTGACGTCGACAATTACGAAGGGGCACTCGCGTGCCTCGAAAACTTGTACCCGCTGGTTTCGCCCGGCGGTGTTGTGGCGCTCGACGAATACGCGCTACCTGGCTATGGGGAATCCAATGCCGTCGACGAATTCTTTCACGGAAAGAACATTAGGCTGAAGTCCATTCCTTGGGCCAACACCCCAACGGCGTATGTGGTTAAGGAGATTTGATCGTGTCACTGCGCGGGCAGATGGGAAAAGCGGCCGAGACCAGCTACGAAAGCACCATCAAGACACTTATTCACACGCAGCGCGGAGCATTCAACGATCTGGAGTACCATCCCGCCTTTCGCGCTTCGGCCATCTTCTATGCCGAGGTCGACGCTAGTCGAACAACACATGTCAGTTTCCTAAACTACTGGCGGGAGAAAAACGGCGTTCCTGAGGTGGGCGCAATGTTGAGCCTGCGGGATATCGAAGGCCAGTTACGCGCCAGACAGTATTTCAAGGTTGAGAAATTTAGCTATCAGATCGATGCCAGGGACCTCGTCGAAGCATCAGGCGCGGCGGGTGATACGTTCTCCGGAACGATCGAGGTCGAGATATTCTCGAACGAAGACCTAAAGTTCGCCTTTCCCGCGCTGTTCATATTCTACGAAACGCCGCGCGGCATTTCCTTCGTCCACACCAATCAGCGGATCTACAACGATCCACTGGATCGCCGCCGCGGTGATCCGTTCAATCGCGGTCAGACCGGATTCGACGTGTCCTGCCGTGACGGGACGAAACCTTTCGTTTTCGTCGTCAACGGTAGCGAGCCGATGCCGGATGCGATCGCGGACGTAAAGCTATTTAACCACAGCGGCGGCGAAATGATACAACGGATCGCCTTTGGTGACCTGCCTCCCTTTGCCGCCCGCCGTCTCGCGATCGACGAGATTGACGGCGCGCGTGAGTTTCTAGGTGAGGATATCGGTTTTGTGAAACTCGACCTGCCGCTAGGCAACATTTTCAATCGCTTCGCGTGCGGGAGCGAGAGCAGATCTGGTGATTGGATCGGCGTCACCCACAGTTATTTTGATTGTCTCGAACACGGTGATTATTACGAGGCCAACGCCTTCGGCCCCGACGTCCATCCGTGCTTCGTACCCGTCAATTTAATTGCGGGGATCGAAACCGAGGTGATCTTCTATCCGATATTGGCGCCTGCAGACCTGCGGATGCGCCTTGCCTGTTTCGACACCGATGGCGGCACGCGCGCTACTATCGAACTGCCGGGCCCATTTGCGGCATCGGGATCGGTCCAGTTCCGCGTCGATCTGCGGAGCGTACTCGCCGATCACGAGGTTGAGGCGACACCAGGCCTATACGCGATCTTGATCGACGCGGAAGACGGCCGCATTCCCACAAGGATCAGCTTTGGCCTCAATTATCGCTCCAGCGGTCGCCCCGGGTGCAATATCAGTTCGTCAGTCTTGATGGCGTCGAGCCACGGCGTCCGTTCACGCAGCTGGCTCTGGGGTGCCGTTCCCTGCCGACCCGGTTCACAGAACGTCATTATGGTGTCGCACATGCCAAAGGAAAAAGATGCGACGGAAAGCGCCTCTTTTTCGCTGACAATGTATAACGAGAACGGCGAAATCTGTTCCCGGAACTATGAAGCACCAGCCTGCACCGGCCTGAACATCATCAGTGAAGAATTACTCTCAGAGGCGGGATATACGCCCACGGGCGCGGAAATTATTTGGTACGTGGTGCAATCCGATTCCTCGTCACTCATCAGCAATCAGGTGCATATTAGCGCCCACGGTTATATCGGCGGCGACCATTCTTTCTAGCTACCCTCCGGGATGGACTGGAGAATTCGGTTCTTCCGCGAGACTGCGCATCCACAATTCAAGCTCAACCAGCCGCTGCAGCGCAATCCCGGATTGCCGATCGCCAGTTCGAAAGCTCTCTACGAGAGCGGTCAACCTCGGCCTTTCCGCATAAGCTGCTAGCTTGGAATCCGGCGCCGTAAGCGCTTCTAGGTAACGACCCGCACCATTCTCGTCGCGAAACCACTCGTGATACGGCAACCAGAGGCCAATCTTGCGTCGATGAATCAGGTCATGCGGGAGTCTTCGCTCCGCCATGCGTTTCAGAACCGGTTTCGTCGTCCCGCCGGGACACCGAATGTGATGGGGCAATCGGTTGACGGTGCGGTAAAGCGGCAGATGCACGAAAGGAACGCGTGCTTCGACGGACTGGGCCATGCTCATCTTGTCCTGACGGACAAGCAGCGATTCGAGATAGGCTACCTGGTCGATGGCGAATAGCCGGTCGCGAAAGTCGCAATATCTTGCGCTGTTTGCATCGCGCGCACCGGGTTCCGGGAGTAGACCAGGAAATATACGCGCGACGGCTCGAAAATCATGATAGACGGCGGAATAGACAGCGGCGTCAAGACCAGCGAGACGACGGAGACCGGCAAAGGGCCACCGGTTGGGCCAGGCCCCGCCGGGTAGGATTGCCGCCACTTTCTCCTGCCACATCGTTTTGCGCCACAAGGCATAGCGAAGATAACCTCCGAAAAGTTCGTCCGCGCCTTCACCCGTCAGCACGACCTTCGAACGTTCCCGGATACGGCCGCAAAGCAGCATGAGCATGGTACAACCGCCATGCGGAGTCGGGCCCTCCATATGGCGCACCGCGCGAGGTAGCATTTCAGCGTAGTCCCCGGCGGAGACATCAATACGGCTATGGTCTAGCCTGTAACGTTCGACAACCATGTCCTGATAGATACCTTCGTCAAACGGATGATCCGGCAGGTTCACCGAAAATGAGGCGAGGCCACGCTCTGACCCATCGGCAGCGAGGGCAGCGACGAGGCTTGAGTCGACCCCACCGGATAATTGAACCGTATAGCCGACATCGCTGATGAGGTGGCTTGCGACGGAGGCTTCGACGGCTGCTTCGGAATCAATCTCCGTAACAGAGGCATCTTGCGACAGCGTATCCAGCGGATTGCAGAACCGTCGCTCCGAGACCATTCCATCAGTGAGCGATACTGTGACCACAGTGCCGCCCGGTACCCGCTCGATATCGCGAAAATTGCTTAGGCGACCGGCAGCCCAGCCAAAAGTGATCAACTCCCGGAGCGCCGTCTCGTCAACACGCGGGGGATGTAGGCGGTGCAGTGGACGCGCTTCGCTCGCGAAGGCGGTCAGGCCGCCGCGACGTAGCATATAGAGCGGCTTAATCCCTAACGGATCGCGCGCCACAAAGACGGATTTCCGCGCGAGGTCGACAAGGCAAAAGGCGTACATGCCTTCCAATTTATCGAGGACACCCTCACCCCAAACGAGATAGCCTTGGAGCACGGTCTCAGTGTCGCCATCGGTCCGAAACTCGACGCCGCTCTGTTCGAGTTCAGCGCGCAGCGAGCGATAGTTGTAGATCTCACCGTTGAAGATCAGTGCCTGCCGGCCATCGGCCGATCGCATTGGCTGATCTGATTGCGACTTAGGGTCGATAATCGCGAGACGGCGAAATACCAGCGCCCACCCTTCTTCCGAAATCTGTCCGCCGCTATCGGGGCCGCGATGGTACAG
>DJKK01000239.1:33166-37359 GCA_002434595.1 Alphaproteobacteria bacterium UBA6544
AATGCGGCGAGCCCACACATATCAGATGGCCTCCACATCAGGAGCTGGCAACAGACCGTCAAAGAGGCTGGTATATTCCTCAGCGATACGCTCCGCGTCGAAGCGCTCCGCCTTGATCGCGCCTTCCGAGGTGAATTTGGCGCGGATTTCAGGTCTGTTCGCCAAATCGTCAATCGCGGCTGCCAATGCCTCGATGTCGTCATTGGCGACCAGACGCCCATCCACCTCGCTCTCGATGATATCGGCGGGCCCATGCGGGCAATCCGTCGACAGGACGGCCGTGCCGAGGGCCATCGCCTCGACCAAAACGTGCCCGAAACCTTCCCAGCGGGACGGCAGCACGAATAGATCGCCCGCGGCAATCCACGGATAAGGATTATCGACAAAACCGAGGAATCGGATTCTATCTTTAAGGTCAGATCTGCGGACGAGATCGCGGAGCAAATCCGCTTCACCGCCATCACCCAGGATAATAAGGCGAAGGTCCGGGCGGTTCAGCAACGCAAGGGCGCGAATCAAAATGTCAAAACCCTTCTGGTGGTGCAGGCGTCCTGCCGCGACAAGCGTGATTCCGTCGAATGAATTGAGCGAAGGCGTCGCTTCCGACGCTCGATTGCGAACGGTCGCGAGGTCAACCGGATTCCAGATTGTGTGCAGGCGCTCGGGGCGAAGGAAAAAGTCGGCAAGAAGCTCATCGGCGACCCCGTGTGAGAGAGCGACCATAGCGTCCGCCCGGGCATACGCCCAACGCGCAAGCTTGCGACGCATAAGCCCAATATCGTCTCGCGCGCGTAAACTGTTGGTCTCACGGAGAACAAGCTGGGGGCGCGACCGAAGGGCCCGAGTGGCAACGGTCGAAACGATATTAGCGTCGAGAATCGTCGAAAACAGAATGTCCGGAGAAAGGTCTAAGACGACATTGCGCAGCGGCCGGATCGCATGCCGAATGCGTCCGGCGTTCAAGTCGATCAACCGGATATCCTTATCCAGCCAATCGCGCATGGGCCCGTCCGCACGAACGGCCACCAATGTCGCCTGAAACCGGTCTCGTGGTAATCGGTTGGCGAGGTTGATAACCGTGCGTTGAGCGCCGCCGCCATCGAGATCCGGTAGAAAAAACAGAACGTCCCGGGTGCCGTCCATCAGGTCTTGCGGAACAGCCACCAGGTCACATCGTCCAGACCGGTCGTTCGCTTCCAGAAAAAGCCGTTGGCGATGTGTTCGAGTTCATCGAACATATCGAGCCACTGCCCCCCGAAATCGCGCTTGAACAGAAGGTCTGTTTCCCCGCGATAGGGGATCGAGACAGGGGTCGGGGAAAAGTATTCGATCGACAGTACGTATCGCCCAGCCACCCGATGCATCTCTTCGTAGACACGCTCCACATCTTCGTGCGGTATATGGATCAACACGCCGGAGGTAAATACGAGGTCAATCTCGCCATTTTCGAACGGCAGGTCATCCGCTGTGGCGTCGGCCACTTGTGCAGCCGGCAGGACGCCGTCATCCATCATGATCCCGCGTGCTTTGCCATTGGGTTCGACGGCGAAGAGGCGTGCGTCGGTCAGCGTCTTTAAGGCACGGATATTACCGCCAAGGTTGGCACCCACTTCCAGGATCGAGACGGGAGGCGAATCCGCGATATGACCGAGAATTTCTTGGAATGCCCGAGTTACATTGGCCATCCGTTCCAGGTCCGTGGTGTTCCGGTCAGTATAAGAATCGCCGAATTCGCCGCGCCAGGCGTCGATCTGTTTGTTCTTGTCGATCATATTGCGTCCTTTTCAACGCCGCGCCCGATTTCTGAAATTTCAGGCATTGGCGTATGGGTTACGGATCGATTGATGGCGAGAAGCTCTGGCTCTGCCAGCAGCAAAGCCTCGACCGCATCGAAACCAAACGGGGGATCGCGGTCTCCGAGCACGCGATAGATTTCAGAGATGAGCTTATAGTCGGGCCTCTCATCGAGGGTAAGCCGCCAACTACGGCGGTCCGGGCTGCGGTCGATATACGTCGCGCCAAACCGCTCAGGCCGTTTCCAGATATACGGCGTTACGTGTTCTCGATCCGCAGGGTCGTCGGCTTCGGCGTCCGCTTCAAACAGGAAGCGAGCGGGCATCGCCTCGGTATCGAGTCCCAACGGCGCACCCGTATCGAAACTGGTTCGCGCATATGCATCTGTAGAAACAGCCGCCGAAAGCACCTCTCCGGAGAGTACGGGATCGATCAGCGGGCAGTCGGACGTAATGCGCACGACGTATCTCGCGTTGGTCTCACGCGTGGCAATCGCATAGCGCTCCAGCACATCTGCTTCGGGACCGCGCGCCACATAGACCGACTTGTAATTATTGGCGATGTCGATTATTGGCTGATGCGCGTCGCCCTCAGGAACCGCGAGGCAAACGCCATCGATCCCCGGAATCCGTCGCGCGCGCTGCAAGACACAGTCGAGCACCGTTCCGGCGCCAAGCGACAATAAAACCTTGCCCGGCAGCCGCGACGATGTCATGCGCGCCTGAATGATAACAATGGCGCCACCAGAACCGAGGTCACTCGTCATCGCGGAATCATTCAGCCAACTCGAACTGCTCAACGGCCGCACGATCGAGTGGTTCACCTCGCTTGAGGTCCCGAGCGGCCGTCTGGCCCAAGATTATCGGATACCATTTGGGTTCAAGCCCAAAGCCCGGCCGAATGCACCGGACATTGGCTTCGGTGAAAGTTTCACCCGCCGAAATGTCGGCGACAGCATAAATCGAACGTCTGAATTGGGCGTTGCCCTGCTCGCTGGTCTGCCGACTGTAGTCGGCATTACCAAGAGCGCCATAGGCAAGACGGCACCCATTGATCATCTGACGCAGTTCGTCGGGCTCGAGACTGAATGTCGAATCAGGCCCCCCGTCGGCGCGGCGCATGGTGACGTGCTTTTCGATCAGCGCGGCACCCAGCGCGGTCGCCGCAATCGACGTATCAATTCCGAGCGTATGATCGCTGAGGCCGGAAACTGTGCCGAAGCGTTCGGCAAGGTCGCACATTGTCTGCAGGTTATATTCCGTGGTCGGCGCTGGGTAGGCACTGACACAATGGAGCAGGCAGATATCCTCTGCACCCGCTTCCCGGGCCGCCACCACCGCTTCGCCAATTTCCGCCTCATTTGCGATACCGGTCGATATCACCATGGGTTTTCCAGTTGCCGCAACTTTGCGAATTAACGGGATATCCGTACATTCGAAAGAGGCAATTTTGTAAGCCGGCGGATCGAAGGTTTCGAGAAAATCGACAGCGCTCGCATCAAACGGAGTGCTGAATACGGCGACGCCAAGTATCCGGCCATGTGCAAACAGCGACTCATGCCATTCCCACGGCGTATGGGCCTCAACGTACAGTTCGTATAGCGAACGCCCATCCCACAACCCGCCTTCAATATCAAAACCGGGACCGTGGTGGTCGATCGTCATCGTGTCCGGTGTATACGTCTGCAGTTTGACCGCCTCCGCACCGGCGTCGGCAGCCGCTGTAAGGATATCGAGAGCATGCTGCAATTCTCCACCATGGTTAGCGGACAACTCCGCTACGACGAGCGGAGGATGACCAGCGCCGATTTTCCTGTCTCCAATCTGCATCGTGCGGTCAGGCATCACCATCTTGTCCAAATTTCCATGGCGTCCCGCGGAGGATAGCGGTAGAGACCGTTCGTATCCTTATATCCGGCTCTCGCAAAGAGCTTATGGGATACCACATTGTCCTTCAGCACCTCCGCTTTGAATTCATGTTGCGGCCAGATGGTATGCGCCAAGGTCAGTGCCGCCCCGGCAATACCGCGCCCATGACAGTCGGGCGCCACGTAAATCGAAACGAGCCATACGCCCACCTCCTCAGCGTCAAGACGGAGGACGCCCGAGGGCTGTCCCTCGTGCTCGATCATGTAAAGCATTGATTCGGCGTTCGCCATACGGCCTAAAAACCAAACGTCATGCTCTTCTCGCGCTGGTATATTCGGCTGTTTCGCGAAACGTCGCGTTCCCGGATGCAATTGCCAATCATACATAAGATCCGAATCCGCCGGTGCGGCCGGTGTAAGTGTCACCCGCCCGCCTTTCGGTACCCGTATTCCACTCAGCATCCGCGTGACACGCATAACGCCCAACCCATCGCAAAGGTTGTGTGCCACGCAAGACATGGCCTCCTGGATT
>DJKK01000339.1 GCA_002434595.1 Alphaproteobacteria bacterium UBA6544
GATTTCAATGAATTTTCCGCTGCCACGCCGGGCTAAATCACCGAAATATGCCGGATTTTGGGATCCCGCGGTGCAGAATGTTAAATATTCGCAAGATTGTTTTACGGTCGACGGGCCGCTTATTACGATCTGACCGCCCCGGGGGAAATTAGATAGAATCTTGCGCGGCGGGCGGCGCAGGGTATCCTGATCAAGTTCGATGGGCGCGATAGGCGAGGACGGCACAGCAGAACAACAAGATCGCCCCGGCCTGATGAAGTGCGGCGAGCGGAATTGCGACGACGCTGAGCAGCGTTGCCACTCCGAGTGCCAATTGCAGGACGGCCGCAAGCGCGAGTGCTTTCAAGTAACGAATCTGTCGACCTGGGCCAATGGCCGATCTGCCGCCGAGATAGGCCACTAGGGCGGTAATAACGGTAGCGTAGGCCAGCATGCGATGATTGAATTGCACGGTCAGGATATCCTCGAATGCGGCCCGCCAAACGGGAACGGTATCAAACAATCCCGATGGGATCGGGGCTCCGGCTTGCAACGGCCAGGAATTATAGTCAAAACCGGCACCCAGTCCCGCTACCAATCCGCCTGACATCAGGGTTATGAAGACCAAAACCACAAATCCGGCCAAGAGACGGCTGAGCCAGATGGGAGCGCGTGCTCGGCGCGCCGTGTGGTCGAGCAAATCGCCGATCAGCCAGATCATATGCCCCAGAATTATAAATGCGACCGACAGATGGACAGCGAGGCGATACTGACTGACGTCATGACGATCGACAAAGCCGCTCTTGACCATCCACCAGCCGATCACGCCCTGAAATCCACCGAGAATGAACAGAATTATCAGGTGAGGT
The DNA here is from genome assembly GCA_002434595.1 of Alphaproteobacteria bacterium UBA6544. Classification (GTDB taxonomy): domain Bacteria; phylum Pseudomonadota; class Alphaproteobacteria; order UBA8366; family UBA8366; genus UBA6544. The sequence goes on from DJKK01000339.1 coordinate 849, forward strand.
TTTAGCCATTGCGGCACAAGTCCGCGTAGTAGAAACCAAATCAACGGGATCCCGAAGGCGGCACCGATCAGGCGTCCCCAGAGGCGATGGATATACTCCCACCAAAAGATCGTCTTGAACTCATCCAGCGTCATGCCTGCGTTTTCCAGGCGGTACTCCGAAGTTTCGCGATAGAGGGTGAAAATCCGCTCCCACTCCGGTGCGGAAATGGGAGGAAGCGCGCCAATGAGCGGGCGCCATTCCACCATCGAGAGACCAGATTCCGTCAGGCGGGTGATCGCACCAATCAACATCATTGCCACCACCATGGCGGTGCAGATAATCAGCCAGACGACAATGGCGTTGTTCGGCTTTCCTTGAGTGGTATAGAATGACGACATATCACCATTTTAATGCGCCGCCGTGGACCGGACCACTGGTCAAAACACCGCAACCGTGACCGTCGCAAAACGCGGCACCGCGGTGCGGTCATGTTAGACCTTCCAGGTGTGTCCTTGACGCAATAGTGAGTTCAGATCGGCATCTGACGATTTGGCCTTTGCGGCGTCAATTTGATCGTAGACGGCCTTGTCGTAATTAGTCGTCGGATCGCAGTAGATCACCCCAAGCGCCACCGGGGAATGCGGCGGCTCCATGCTGCTCAGCATCATCGCCAGCATCTTGTTGGTCTCGTCATGGACCAGGATGTCGCTTTCGATGACGCCATTCTCGCCGATCGTAACTACTTCCAGCTCGGCCAGTCCGGACTTCATGCGCAGGCCCTTCTCGCCATCTTTTCCGAAGACGAGTGGTTTGCCGTGCTCAACATGAACCTGCATATCGCTGGCGACGGACTTGTCGGTAAAATGCTTGAATGCTCCGTCATTGTAGACGATGCAATTCTGGAAGATTTCAACGAATGAGGCGCCCTTGTGCGCGTGCGCGCGTGCCAGTACGCCCGGCATATGTTTTTGCAACGTGTCGACGGTTCGAGCGACGAAGCGGCCGCCGCTCCCGAGTGCGAAGCTGGCCGCGTTCAGCGGCGTGTCGACCGAGCCCGTTGGTGTCGACGGTGAGCGCGTGCCAACTTTTGATGTCGGGGAGTACTGACCTTTGGTCAATCCGTAGATTTCGTTGTTGAAGAGCAAGACCTGCAGGTCAACGTTTCGACGCAGCACGTGCAGCGTGTGATTGCCGCCAATCGAAAGCCCGTCACCGTCGCCCGAAACGACCCAGACATCGAGTTCCGGATTGGCCAGCTTTACGCCGGTGGCGATCGCTGCTGCACGGCCATGGATTGTGTGGAAGCCATAGGTCGAAAGGTAGTAGGGGAACCGCGCCGCGCACCCGATACCCGAGACAAAGACGGTCTTTTCTCGTGCCACACCCATTTGAGCGAGCGATGCGCGTACGCCTTTCACAATCGCATAATCGCCGCAACCGGGGCACCACCGAACTTCCTGATCCGAGGTGAAGTCCTTCGCAGTCAACTTTTCCGTCGTCGCGATGTCGTTCATCGTCAGCCTCCCAGAATTTTGTCGATGGCGTTCTCGATCTCAGATATCTTGAACGGCTTGCCCGTGATCCGGTTCAGGCCTTCGGCGGGTACCAAGTATTGGTCGCGCAATATCGTCTTGAGTTGTCCGGTATTCATTTCCGGCACGAGTACTTTGTCGAAGCGGCCGAGAAGTTCGCCCAGATTGCTCGGCATCGGCCATAAGTGTCGCAGATGGATGTGCGACACGGCGAGTCCCCGTTCCCGGACTTGCTCGACGGCCCGGCTGATCGGACCGTAAGTCGAGCCCCAGCCAACGACCGCCAATTGGCCGGATTCGCCGCCTTGCTCGGCTTGCTGCAGTGGGATATCGCTGGCGACCCTCTCGATCTTTTCCTTACGGACCATCGTCATTTTGTGATGGTTGTCAGGATCATAGGAAATATGCCCAGAATCATATGATTTCTCGAGGCCACCGATGCGGTGCTCAAGGCCCGGCGTCCCAGGCTTGACCCAGGGACGGGCCAGCGTCCCGTCGTCTCGCTTGTACGGATGAAAATCTGCCGGCTCTTCCAAGAATTTGGTCGGGAATGTGTCAAAAGTCGACGTGTCGGGAATAAGCCAAGGTTCCGCCGCGTTGACAATATAGGTGTCGCTCAAGACCATGACGGGCGTCATGTACTTAGTCGATAGGCGCACCGCCTCAATTCCCACTTCGAAAGAATCTGCCGGTGAACGGGCGGCTAGGACGATCAAGGGGCTGTCGCCATTCCGGCCGTAGACCGCCTGGTACAAATCCGATTGCTCAGTCTTCGTCGGCATGCCCGTGGAGGGACCGGCGCGCTGTGAATTGACAATAATAAGCGGCAGCTCAGTCATAATCGCTAGGCCAATCATCTCGCCCTTGAGAGCGACGCCGGGACCCGAACTGGATGTGACACCGAGTGTTCCGGCATAGGAGGCGCCGACCGCCGCACCGACCGCAGCGATCTCGTCTTCTGCCTGAAAAGTGACGACATCAAAATTCTTCAAATTTGCTAGCGAGTGCAGCAAGCTCGACGCCGGCGTAATGGGATATGAGCAGAATACCAGCTTGATATCCGCAAGCTGTGCGCCCGCGGTCAGACCCCACGCCATAGCGTCGGTGCCGGTAACGTTGCGATATTCACCTGCCTGAAGATTGGCTGGCGGCACGATATAGGCGCCAACCTCGCCCGGCATCTCAGCCGTCTCGCCGAAGGCGTGACCCGCGTTGAGCGCGCTGATATTGGCGTTGGCAATCTGCGGAAGTTTCGCAAACTTCTCCTTCAGCCAATTGATCGTCGGGTCTCTATCGCGGCCGTAGAGCCAATAAATCAAGCCGAGTGTCCAGAAGTTCTTGCAGCGCAGTCCTTCCTTGGACGTGACTTCGAACTCCTTGACCGCCTCAAGTGTCAGCTTCGAGATATCGATCTTGACCACGCGGTATTTGGCGAGCGTATCGTCCTCAAGAGGATCGTTCGCCCAACCCGCTTTCTCATAATTGCGGGCGTTGAACGTGCCGACGTCAAGGATAACCAGTCCACCTTCTTTCAATTCGTCGAGGTTGACCTTAAGCGCTGCCGGGTTGAGTGTGACGAGGACGTCCGGTGCATCGCCGGCCGTTTCGATCACGCGCGCGCCAAAATTTATCTGAAACGCGGAAACGCCGAACGTAGTGCCGACAGGCGCCCGGATTTCCGCTGGGAAGTCCGGGAAAGTCGCGAGATCGTTTCCGGCCAGTGCCGTCGTATCCGTAAACTGGCTGCCGGTGATCTGGACGCCATCGCCCGAGTCGCCGGCAAAGCGAATGACCACCGAATCGAGTTCTTGACGCGGCTTCGATTCATGGGCCTCCGCTGTGACTGCTGACATGATGCCTACGTCTCCTAGGTGCGCCTAGTATTCGGCCGGGACGATAACACGCCCCGTGATCCGACGGCAGTAACAGTTCCGCTTTTTGGAACCGTTGCTCCCATATTTAAGCGGCGTTAATTGAGATGCGACCGATTGGACCGAGTCCTTGATTAAGGTGGTCGGGTAATTGACCTTGTACATACAATCTATCGACAGCCCGTCAAGCTTATCCGTCAAGTGTGGTCAGCATTTCGGTAATGCGGGTCAGTTTCCGACGCGGAGCGCCGGCCGGTGCCGCTGATTTCTCGGCATCGTCGATCTGTTGCCATTGGGCATAGTCGATGTATCGCACGCCTTTGCCATCGAGCAGCGCCTTTAGGCCGTCGCCTCCGGCTTTTCCGTTATCGTTGCAATCCTCGTTGATCTGTTCGGCGGCCCTGTCTCCGTCGTGCTTATTTGTGCCGATGACGCCTGTCGGCCCGCGGCGGATCCATCCAACAGCGTAGACGCCATCCGACACTCGGCCTTCGTCGTTTTCGATGACCCCGTTCCACTCGTCAAAGGGAACCCCTTCCAGCGGCTGACCCCGGTAGCCGATCGCTGGGATAACGATCCCGCAGGGAATGTCGTAGGTTTCCCCAGTGCCGACGGCGCGACCGTGACGGACTTCTGTCTTCTCTAGCCTGATACCCTCGACCGTGCCGTCGC
>DJKK01000084.1:0-4175 GCA_002434595.1 Alphaproteobacteria bacterium UBA6544
CAACCGCGGACGAAAGCATCCGCGCTGCCTGCGAGGCAACTGCATTCAACGTCGACGCCTTGAGACGAGCTGCCCAGGCGCTCGCGATCGGAACCGGCAAGAGCGATCGGGCAAGCGCCCGTGCCCTCACCGAATGGCTCGCCGCCCCGCTTGACGCACGCGTTGCCGGATATTCAGCCTATCTCGATGTTTTTCTGCGAAAAAAAAACCGCCAGCCAAGAGTGCGGCTCGCGACGAAGAGCGTCCTTGAAGCGTCTCCCGAGGTTGAACAAATAATGCGGGACGAAGCGGAGCGTCTTGCGCGACACTGCGACACCTTGCGCGCCATCGCGTGCGCGCGTGGTACAGCTGCATTGTTGCGGCTTGGCGTGGCAATGCTAGAGTCATACGACGCCGCCAAGCGGACCGAACAGCGACTCGACTATGATGATCTGATCTACCGCACGCGCGATTTGCTGGCCGGCGAGGATATGACGCCGTGGGTTCTCTTCAAACTCGACGGTGGCATCGAGCATATCCTGATCGATGAATCTCAAGATACTAATCCCGAACAGTGGGAGATCGTGCGCGCCATTGCCGAGGAATTTTTCGCGGGTGAAGGCGCCCGAGAGGGCGAAAAACGCACAATCTTCGCGGTCGGTGATAACAAGCAATCGATCTTCAGCTTCCAGCGGGCGGACCCGTCTGTAGGTGATAGCCTGCGCCGTTACTTTACCGGGCGCGCTGAATCAGCAGGGCGTATATGGAGGTCGATTTCCCTCGATACATCGTTTCGGTCCACCGCGGTTGTGCTGGCGGCGGTCGACGCCGTCTTCGCCGAAGGCGTGGCGCGGGAGGGCGTCGTGACGGAAAACGACACGCTCCGCCACAACGTACACCGTAGCCGCATTCCTGGCCGGGTCGAACTCTGGCCGCTTGCGGCACCCACAGATATTCCCGAACTTTCTCCCTGGACGCCTCCCCTGCAGCGGCGACCCGCGGACGACCCGGAAAGCCGCCTCGCCGGTATACTCGCCGGAACGATCCGCAACTGGATCGGGCGCGAAGCCTTGCCGTCTCGCGGGCGCACCGTTCGCGCCGGCGATATCATGATTCTCGTACGTCGGCGACGTCGGTTTGTGGATCGTCTGGTTCGTGCTCTAAAGGAGCGCGACGTTCCCGTCGCGGGTGTCGATCGCCTAGTTCTCACGGAACAGCTGGCGGTCATGGATCTGATGGCGGTCGGACGCTTCTTGTTGCTCCCGGACGACGACCTGAACCTGGCAGAGGTTCTGAAAGCCCCGATGATCGGCTTCGATGACGACGATCTCTTCCGTCTCGCCTACAAGCGTGGCGAAAGCAGCCTGTGGTCACGTCTCGTCTCGGCGGCAGAAGAAGATTGCCGCATGGCGCGGGCGCGCGACTGGCTTTCGAATCTTCTGTCCCGCGCCGACTTTACACCGCCCTATGAACTATTTGTGGAAGTCCTGATCCGAGAGTCGATCCCGGGCTACAGCGGACGGCAGGCGATGATCGCCAGGCTTGGCGTGGAGGCTGAGGACCCGATCGACGAGTTCCTGAACCTCGCGCTTTCTTACGAGACGATGGCAACACCCTCGCTTCAAGGGTTTCTGCACTGGATCGGGGCCGAGGAAACGGAAGTGAAGCGCGATCTGGAACAGAGCGACCGCGACGAAGTACGGGTCATGACCGTGCATGGCGCCAAAGGTCTTCAAGCACCGATCGTCATCCTGGCCGATACGGTCGCGGCTCCCGGCGGAAGCGGCGCGCGTCCAACCCTGCGATGGTCAGATGGTATCCCCGTTTGGGCGCCGCGCCGGGCCATGGAAGCTGAGACGGCCCGCGCAGCACGGGAACGCGACCGGCAGGCCGAGTCCGAGGAATATCACCGCCTTCTCTACGTCGCTCTAACAAGGGCAGAAGACAGACTTTACATTTGCGGCGCCCGTGGCCGGGGCGAACCGCCAGAGAATTGCTGGTACAACCTAACCGCCCGAGGACTGGCGCGTTTGGCCGAACCGACGACTTTCGATTTCTCTCCAATTTCCGCGGACGGCTGGACAGGCGAGGGTTACCGCCTGTCAGGGCAGGTCTCAGCCAGGGCCGATTCGGCCAATTCGAGCGTCGACCCAACGCCGGAACCGGCACCATTGCCCGACTGGGCGCGCCAATCCGCCCCTAGTGAACCGACACCGCCCCGTCCGCTCAGTCCGACACGCCCAGCGGCCGACGAGCCCCCCGTCCGCTCCCCTGTCAGCGGCGGCGAACCCAACCCGTTCCGTCGCGGTCTTCTCGTCCATCGCCTACTTGAGTTGCTACCCGAAGCACCGGCTGATCGGCGGCACACCCTGTGCCGGGAATTTCTCTCCCGACCCGGCAATGAACTCGATACGGCAACCGTGGACATGCTGACGTCGGAGGTGATCAACGTCCTAGAACACCCTGATTTCAGTTCGATTTTTGGTACGGGCAGCCGCGCAGAAGTGGCCCTCACAGGCAACATTGAAATCGGCGGAAATATAGAGTCAATCAGCGGCCAGGTGGATCGCCTTATCGTCGACGACACGAACGTCTTTGTCGTCGACTACAAGACCATGCGTCCGGTTCCACCGACACCGGTAGCCGCGCCGGCTGCGTATCTACGCCAACTCGCCGTCTATCGTTTGCTATTACGGCAGATCTGGCCTGACCGGCGATTTCGGGCCGCGCTACTCTGGACCGAAGGACCCATCCTGATGCCGATTGACGACGCACTCCTTGACCGCCACACACCAGCTTCCTAGATTCGAACGTAAGAATAAATGGCCCCCACGATTACCCGGCCGTCATCATTACTGAAGGGATCCAAGCATGAGCACCGTACAGGTCAGCGACGAAGATTTCGAAAACAGCGTCTTGGGAGCCGACGGTCCCGTTCTCGTCGATTTTTGGGCCGAGTGGTGCGGCCCCTGCAAGATGATCGGCCCGGCCCTCGAAGAAATTGCTGACAATCTGAGCGACCAACTCACCATCGCCAAACTGAACATCGACGATAATCCTTCGACGCCGGCAAAGTTCGGCGTGCGAGGAATCCCGACGCTGATACTTTTCAAGGATGGCGACGTTGCCGCAACCAAGGTTGGCGCGTTACCGAAGAGCCAACTTGAGGATTGGGTCAAGTCGAACATTTGACAACCCGCTTCCGTAGCTAGCGCGGCATCTCTCAATCGGTAGACGCCGCGTTGGAGCGTGGACGTTGCGCCGTCGTATACAGACTCATAGCTATCACATCTCCCGTGATGAAGATCACACCGGCGGGATCGTGCGGGCCGTGCTCGGACCCACGAACACCGGAAAGACCCATTTTGCCATCGATCGCATGCTGGCCCATTCCAGCGGCATGATCGGTTTTCCGCTGCGCTTACTTGCCAGGGAAAACTATGACCGTATTGTCGCCTTAAAGGGTGCGCGTGCGGTGGCCCTTATCACCGGTGAAGAGAAACTGATCCCGCCCAATCCGCAGTGGTTCGTCTGCACCGTCGAATCGATGCCGCTGGATCGGCCAGTTGAATTCCTGGCGGTCGATGAAATTCAGCTCTGTGCGGATGCCGACCGCGGTCATATCTTTACAGACCGCTTGCTACACGCGCGGGGATTGTCGGAAACCGTCTTCCTTGGTTCCGACACCATGGGACCAATTTTGAGAGCATTGATTCCCCGCATCCGGATCGACGAGCGCATACGCCTCTCGACCTTGTCCTATGTTGGCGCCGCGAACCTATCGCGCCTGCCGCGGCGCAGTGCCATCGTCGGCTTCTCAGTCGATCGGGTATACGAGCTGGCCGAGAGGGTCCGCCGCCAACGGGGTGGTGCGGCCGTCGTCCTCGGCGCTCTCTCCCCCCGAACGCGAAACGCTCAGGTCGCAATGTACGAGGCAGGCGAGGTCGACTATATGGTTGCTACCGACGCAATAGGCATGGGCCTCAATATGGACGTCAATCACGTCGCATTCTCCGGCCTGCGCAAGTTCGACGGACGCCATACACGAATGCTGTCACCTATCGAGGCCGGACAGATCGCTGGTCGCGCCGGCCGACATATGAACGACGGCAGTTTCGGAACGACCGCCGGCCACGGACCCTTTCCCCCCGAGCTTGTCGAAGCCGTCGAATCCCACCGTTTCGATCCGACACGCA